>JAJXXI010000272.1 GCA_021781185.1 bacterium | reverse complement strand
TTCCAGACTTCATCGAGGCCGGTTTCGACATCCTGAATCCCGTGCAATGCTCCGACGCCGGCATGGACGCGGCGGAGCTGAAGAAAAATTTCGGCAAAGACATGACGTTCTGGGGCGGCTGCGTGAATACGCAACACACGATGTATCAGTCGCCCGAAGACGTGTATCGCGAGGTGCGCGAACGGATTGAGATTTTCAACCAGGACGGCGGCTTCGTCTGCAACGCTGTCCACAACATTCAGGGCAATTCGCTGATTGAAAATGTGCTGGCGATGTTTCGGGCCATCAAGGACAATGGCCGGCCATCAATTTCACGTCAAAAAATACGATTTCATCTTTTATGAAAGCATCATTCCTCTTGTCGGCGGCAGCCTTTGTGCTGGCCGCGAAACTTCAAGCCGCCGAATATCACGTTGCCACGAGTGGTGCGGACACGAATCCCGGCACGCAGCGCGCGCCGTTCCGCACGGTGCAACGGGCGGCGGACGCGGCGCAACCGGGCGATGTCGTCACGGTTCACGAAGGCATTTACCGCGAACGCATCAACCCGCCGCGCGGCGGCATATCCGACGCGAAGCGCATTGTTTATCAGGCCGCGCCGGGCGAGAAAGTGGTGCTCACCGGCGCAGAGCCGGTCAGGGGTTGGGTCAAGGTGACAAACGATACTTGGCTGGTGGTGGTGCCGAATTCTTTTTTCGGCAAGTTCAATCCCTTCGCCGACGTCCTTTACGGCGACTGGTGTTACAACCCGCGCGGATTACACGCCGGCGCGGTTTATCTCAACGGTGACTGGCTGACGGAAACGACCAAACAGGATCAAGTCCTGCGACCAACGGGCAGCAACGCGCTGTGGTTTGTGGCCGTGGATGCGACGAACACGACGATTTTGGCGCAGTTTAAAGGCGTGAATCCGAACGAACAAAACGTCGAAATTAACGTTCGCCAAACCGTATTCACGCCGTCGCAGACGGGCATCAATTATCTGACGGTGCGCGGTTTTGAGTTCCGGGCCGCTGCTTCGCCGTGGGCGCCGCCGACGGCCGCGCAGATCGGTATTATTTCCGCGTATTGGTGCAAAGGCTGGATTATTGAGAACAACCGTATTTGCTATTCGCCTTGTTGCGGCGTGGCACTCGGCAAATACGGTGATGAATGGGACAACCGCGCGGAATCCGCCGAGGGTTACGTCGGGACGCTGACGCGGGCGCTGACGAACGGCTGGAATCAGGCGACGGTTGGCAGCCACCTCGTCCGCAACAACGAGATTTCCCATTGCGAGCAAACGGGTATCGTCGGCAGCTTGGGCTGCGCCTTCAGCACGATTTCCGACAACGTGATTCACGACATCCATATCCGCAATCTTTATGGCGGGGCGGAGATGGCCGGCATCAAATTTCACGGAGCGATTGATGTGATCATCCGCCACAATCACATTTACCGCTGCGGCAATCGCAGTGGCATCTGGCTGGACTGGATGGGCCAGGGCAGCCAAATCGTCGGTAATCTGATGCACGACAACGACGAGGATATTTTTTTGGAGATGCAGCACGGCCCGATACTGGTTGCGAACAATGTGCTGTTGTCCAAGCGAGCCTTGGACTTGGACTCCGAAGGCGTGGCCTTTGCGCAAAATCTGATTGCTGGGGATGTTAATGTTCGTTACGGCGACAATCGCATCACGCCGTTTCAATCGGCGCATGACACGCTCATCGCCGGGATGCATCCCTCGACGAACGGCGACAGTGGTGACCATCGTTTTTACAACAATCTTTTCGCCGGCAACTGGGACGGTCGCAAACTGGACAAATCGGTTCTGTCGTGTTTCGCCGCCGGTAATGTGTTTGCCAAAGGCACACAACCGTCCAAATTTGATGCCGAATCGCTCGTGGCCACCAACGTTGATGTCGCTGCGAAGCTGGAGAAACAAGCCGACGGCTGGTATCTCACGCTTGTTGAGGAGAAGCCGTGGCGCGATACAGCGAAAGGTAAACTCGTGACCACGGATTTGCTGGGCAAGGCCAAAGTGACAGGCTGCGCCTACGAAAATCCCGACGGCTCGCCGGTGAAAATCGTCACCGATTATTTTGGCAAGAAGCGCGATGGAAAAAATCCATTCCCCGGTCCGTTTGAAATCGCCTTGAAGGGCGAGGCCGTCAAAGTCTGGCCGCTCTCACCCGCCAAATGAAGAGGAACCCATTAACCACCACTCGCATCAACCCTGCCTGTCTGCTGCCGGGACTGGCTTCGCTTAACCTCGATGTGTTTGACGTGGATCACATGGTCGGTTTGGGCAAAGTCCGTGAAGCGCTCGGTCCGAAGGTGGCCATCGGTGGCAATCTTGACCCCGTGGCGGACATCCTGCGCGGCAATCCTGATTTCATCCGCGCGAAATTGGAGCGCTGCTATCAGGAAGTCGGGAATCCGTTCATCGTCCACGCCGGCTGCGAAATCCCCAGCGGCACGCCGCTCGCGTTCTTTGTCCACTAATCGATGCAAAAATCATCTTTGCCGACCATGACTCCGAAACAGCGCATCCTCGCCACGCTCAACCGCCAACCGACCGACCGGACGCCGGTGGACCTCTGGCACACGCCGGAAATTTCCGTCGCGCTCCGCAAACACTTCGGAGCGCAGGATGATTTCGCGATGTGGAAAGCGCTCAGCCTCGACAAAATCGTGTGGGACTTCATGGATTACAAAACCGACGCGGGTGAACGTGCTGGCGGGCAGTCCGGCGCGGGCGCGGAATCCGGCGGCGACCGCACCATGTGGGGCGTGCCGCTCAAGAACATTCAGGCCGGCGAAGCGCATTACGCCGAGTTCGGCACTGCGCCGCTGACCGGTTACGACTCGCCAACGTCGCTCGACAATTATCCGTGGTGGCCCAAGGTGGAGCGCTTCGATTACGACGGCGCGGTGGCGCTGGCGGAACGCGCCTCCCGCGACTACGCCGTCATCGGCCCGTGGGTTTCATTCTTTGAAATCTACTGCCAATTGCGCGGCCTGGAGCAGTCCATGATGGACCTGATTGAAGGCCCGGAACTCGTTGGGGCAATTCTCGACCGGGTGGAATCTATCCAGACCGAGATGATGAAACGTTTCTTCGCCCGCGCCGGTAAAAACCTCGACCTCGTGTTCATCAGCGACGACATCGCGGGGCAGACTTCGCTACTCATGTCGGCGGGAATGTGGCAACAACATTTGCAGCCGCGGCTCAAGCGCTGGTGCGACCTGATTCACGCGCACGGCCTGAAGGTCTTTTACCACACCGACGGCGCGGCGCGACCGCTGCTCAAGCCCATCATTGATTGCGGTGTGGATGTGCTCAACCCGATCCAACACGCCTGTCCGGGCATGGACAGGGCGGAATTGAAAAAGGAATTCGGCTCGCGCGTGGTTTTCCACGGCGGCGTAGACAACCAATTCGCCCTGCCGCGCGGCACGGTTGACGATGTGCGTCGCGAGACGCGCGATTGTCTGGCGACGCTTGGCGCAGGCGGCCAGGGATTTATTTGCGCTTCCTGCCACAACGTGCAGGCCGGCACGCCGCTGGAAAATATTTTCGCCATGATTGAAACTGTGCAACAATCGTGAATCGAAACGATGTATGAGTCAGACCATTGCTCCTGATTACAGCCTCACCGGCATGAATGCCACGCTCGCGGTGGAGAAGGGCCTCGCCGAGGCCGAGTGGTATACCACGCCCGTCCCGAAGGCGGAATTGCGCAAGCTGCTCGAACGCCGCAACGGGCCGGCCATTCGCGATACGCTGTTGCTGTTCGCCATCTTGCTCGCGACGGGCTACGCGACGATCGCGCTCTGGGGCTCGTGGTGGATGCTGTTGCCTTACGCGATTTACGCCGTGTTCTACGGCACGGCTTCGGATTCGCGCTGGCACGAGTGTGGGCACGGCACGGCGTTCAAGACCGATTGGATGAATACCGCGCTCTACGAAATCGCCTCATTCATGGTTCTGCGGGAATCCGTCGTCTGGCGCTGGAGTCACAATCGCCATCACAGCGACACCATTGTCGTGGGCCGCGATCCAGAAATCCAAGTGCCGCGTCCGCCGGACATGGTCGGGCTGCTGTTGAGCCTCACGGCGGCGAATGTTTATCGCATTTATTATCCCAGCCTGATCCGCCACGCGCTCGGCCGGATGTCGCCGGGCGAGAAGACGTTCATTCCCGAGTCCGAATTTCCAAAAGTTTATCGGAACGCGCGCATCATCCTCGCGATCTACGCGGCGGTGATGCTCTCGGCGGTGCTGCTGCACAGTTGGATTCCGATTTTCCTGTTCATCCTGCCGCACTTCTTCGGCACATGGGTGATGATCGTCCAGAACACGCCGCAACACGCCGGGCTCGCCGAGAACGTGCTCGATCACCGGCTCAACTGCCGCACGGTTTACATGAACCCCATCAGCCGGTTCATCTACTGGAATATGAATTACCACGTTGAGCACCACATGTTCCCGCTCGTGCCGTATCATGCGCTGCCGAAGCTGCACGAACTCATCAAGGCCGATTGCCCGCCGCCGTATCCCTCCATCTTCGCCGCATGGAAGGAAATTTTGCCGACGCTGCTGCGCCAGGTGAAAGACCCCGGCTACCACGTCAAACGCCAGTTGCCACCGGCACGCACGCGGGCGGCGGAGGGCATCCGCGCTTCAATCAACGCTGCTGATGCCGAGGGCTGGATTGAAGTTTGCGCGGCAGCGGATTTGGGCAAATCCGATGTCATCCGTTTTGATCACGGCCGGAAAACTTACGCGCTTTGTCGCGATGGCAACGGCGCGCTGTTCGCCACCGACGGCATTTGCACCCACGGCAACAACCATCTCGCAGACGGTGTCGTGATTGGCGGCACGATTGAATGTCCGAAGCACAACGGCCGTTTCCACCTCGCCGACGGTTCACCGGCGCGCGCCCCGATTTGCCGCGGGTTGCGCACCTATCCGTTGGAAGAACGCAAAGGCCGGCTCTTTCTGAATATCAATCACCCCGGTGGCGCCGGCGCGCGTGAAGCAAAATCTATTGTGTTGCGCGTCGTCAGCAATCGCAACGTCGCCACGTTCATCAAGGAGCTGACGCTTGAACCGGTGGACGCCGCCACCAAGTTGGAGTTCACGCCCGGCGATTATTTGCAGTTCGACATTCCGGCTTACGGGATGATTTCTTTCCGCGAATTTGAAGTTTCCGAGCCTTATGCCGCCGTGTGGCGGGCGCATCATCTGTTTGATCTCGTCGCGAAACATCCCGGCGATGCGCGCCGCAACAACTACTCGCTCGCCAGCAACGCTGCGACCGAGCGCACGCTGCGCTTCAACGTTCGCATCGCCACGCCGCCGCCGGGACAGGACTGCCCGCCCGGCGTCGGTTCGGCCTACATGTTCAACCTGAAACCCGGCGACGTCGTCACCGCCATCGGGCCGTTCGGCGACTTCCACCTCAAGCCCACGCAGAAGGAAATGGTTTACATCGGCGGCGGCGCGGGCATGTCGCCGTTGCGGGCACATCTCTCGCACCTGTTCGAGACGGAAGCCACGGCGCGCCGCGTGAGCTTCTGGTATGGCGCTCGTTCCAAGCAGGAAATTTTTTATCAGGATTATTTTGACGGCCTCGCCGCGAAATTCCCAAACTTCCATTTTCACCTCGCACTGTCCGCGCCGTTGCCGGAAGACAACTGGATCGGTCATCGCGGCCTGATTCACGAGGTCGTGCTGGAGCAATATCTCAAATCCCACGCGAATGTCCGGGCCGTGGAATTCTATCTGTGCGGTCCGCCGCAAATGATTGCCGCCTGCCAGAAAATGCTGGCAGGCTTGGGCGTGGTCGAGTCCCAAATCGCCTTCGACGAATTTTAATCATGCGCCGCTACCTCAACGACGGCTCGACCGACGCGCCCAAGCTGCGCGTTTATCTGAATCTGGACAACCTGGCCGACCTTCGCCCAAACAGCATTTGGCCCGGCCTTGAAGGCGACGAACGCATGGCCCGCCTGCGGGCGGATGGGTTTGACGGCGTGCAGGTCACGAGCGGCGAACCGCCGTCCGTGAGCGTCATGCCGTTCTGCGGCCTTGACCGCATCAACACCCCGGCGGAAGCGTTGCCCATCGCGCAAAAATACGCGGCGCGCGGTGACCTATGCCTCACCGTCCACGCCGGCTGGGGTGTCGAAGACGACGACGAAGTTTTTCGTTTGGTGGAATCCATTTTAAGCGCCTCGGAGAAAACCCGGTTGCCAATCTTCATTGAAACCCATCGCGCCACCATCACCCAAGATATGTGGCGCACGGTGCAAATCACGAAACGGTTTCCCGAGGTGCTGTTCAACGGCGATTTCAGCCATTATTATTGCGGACAGGAAATGGTTTACGGCGGCATCGAGATGAAGATGAATTTCATGTCGCCCATCTTTGACCGCGTCGGCTTCATGCACGGACGCATCGCTAGTCCGGGACACATGCAGATGCCGGTGGACGATGCGGCGACGCGCCCGGTCGCGGCGAGCGGCGTCACGAACTACTTTGCAGATTTCCGCACGATGTGGACGTGCGCCATGCGCGGTTTTCTCGACCATGCCAAAGCGGGCGACGTTCTCATCTTCGCGCCCGAACTGCTTTCCGGCACCTACTACTACGCGCGGATGTTTCCTGACGCTGGCGGAAAACTGGTTGAGGAAACTGACCGTTACCAACAGGCGCTGCTTTACCAAAAAATAGCCAGAGAATGTCTGACGGAGGCTAGACGAGGTCGCACCTGATCGGCAAATTTGCGAGTGATGAGTTGATTTTCGCTACCATGAAACCTCAGCCGCCGCCGAAAATAGCGCTCCTTGCCTGTTCGGTCTTCGAGCGGGAAATCGCTTTGCTCACCCGCGACGCGCGGCACATCGTCGAGACACGTTTTTTTGAAATTGGTTTGCATGACCAGCCGGATGTGCTGCGCGCCACGTTACAAAAGGAACTTGATGAAGTGGACGTGCGCAACAACATCGAGGCCGTCGTCCTGGCCTACGGCCTGTGCGGGCGCGGCACGGCGGGGCTGCGGGCGGCGCGGCATAAGCTCGTTATTCCGCGGGCGCACGATTGCATTGCAGTCTTCATGGGCAGCAAGGAAACCTACGCCGAACATCAGCGCCGCTGCCCGACCTGTTTTTACTACACGCCTGGCTGGAATCGCGCCCGCCGCGTGCCCGGACCGGACAAGTTGGAAGCGCTGAAAATCGAACTGGCGAAGAAGTTCGAGGCCGACGATGTGGAATTTCTCCTCGAAACCGAACGAGAGCAATGGGCGCAGCACAACACCGCCACCTACATCGACCTCGGCACGGACGACGCCGAGAATGAGGCGGATTACACCCGCCGCTGCGCCGAATGGCTCGGCTGGAAATTCGAGCGCATCCACGGCGACGCGGCCCTGTTCCGCGATTTGCTGTGGGGCAACTGGGATGACGCCCGCTTCCAGATTGTCGAGCCGGGGATGCAATTGGGCCAATCAGCAGATGAAAAAATTCTCCGCGCCGAACCGGTGACGCCAAATTAATTTTCGACTTATGAAAGCCATGACCTCCCGCGAGCGTCTCATCACCGCCTTGAGCCACCGCCAGCCCGACCGCGTCTGTGTGGACTTCGGCAGCACTTGGATTTCCGGCATTCACGCCAGCATCGTGCACCAGCTCAAGCAACGGCTGATCGGCCCAAACGCTTTGCCCACGCGCGTTCACGAGCCTTATCAGATGTTGGCGCAGGTGGATGAAGAACTCCGCGCGGCGATTGGCGCGGACGTGATTGGCGTCTGGCCGCGTAAAAATATTTTCGGCTACGAAGAAGGTGGCTGGAAACCGTTCACGTTATTTGATGGCACGCCGGTGCAAGTGCCGGCGAATTTCAACGTCACGCCTGCGCCCGACGGCGGCTGGCTGACGTATCCCGAGGGCGACGTGAGTGCGCCGCCATCCGGCCATATGCCCAAGGGCGGATACTTTTTCGACACGCTCATCCGGCAAGAGCCGATTGACG
>JAJXXI010000756.1 GCA_021781185.1 bacterium | reverse complement strand
GAAGCGAAATCGCCATCCGCGTCTTTCGCGCCGCAACGGAACTGGGCCTGCGCACTGTGGCGATTTACGCTCAGGAAGATCGCCTGGCGATTCACCGGTTCAAGGCGGATGAAGCCTATGTGGTGGGTGAGGGCAAGGGGCCGGTTGGCGCGTATCTGGATATTCCCGGCATCATCGCCTTGGCAAAGGAAAAGGGCGTGGACTTCATCCATCCCGGCTACGGTTTTTTGTCGGAGAACGCGGAATTTGCCAGGGCCTGTGAGGAAGCCGGCATCATTTTCGTCGGCCCACGCGTGGAATTGTTGCGGAACATGGGCGATAAAACCGCCGCCCGTGCGCTGGCGCAAAAGGTCAACGTCCCGGTGCTGCCCGGAACGGAAGACCCGATTGAGGATCGCGGCGAGGCGTTGAAGGTGGCGAAACAAATCGGCTTTCCGCTCATCATCAAGGCCGCTTTCGGTGGCGGCGGTCGCGGCATGCGGGTGGTTCACAAGCCGGGCGATCTCGCGGATTTGTTGGATGAGGCGCAGGGCGAAGCGGGGCGCGCGTTTGGCAATCCGGCGGTGTTCCTGGAGCGCTACATCCCGCGCGCGAAACACATTGAGGTGCAGATTCTCGGCGACAAGCATGGCCGGGTGGTTCATCTGCATGAACGCGATTGTTCGGTCCAGCGCCGGCATCAGAAGGTCATCGAAATCGCGCCCAGCGTGGACATGGACAAAAACGTGCGCGCGGAATTGTGCGCGGCGGCGGTGAAATTGTGCCGCGAAATCCGCTATGATAACGCGGGCACGGTGGAGTTTCTTTACGACCAGGACACGCAGGAATGGTTCTTCATCGAGATGAACCCACGCATCCAGGTGGAGCACACCGTCACGGAAGTCATCACGGGACTGGATCTCGTGCGCTCGCAGATTCTCATTGCCGACGGCAAGCCGATGCACGGCGCCGAAGTCGGGATTCCCGACCAGGAAGACATCCCGCGCAACGGTTACGCCGTGCAATGCCGAATCACGACGGAAGACCCGGAAAACAAATTTCAGCCGGACTACGGCCGCATCCTCACCTATCGCTCGGCCGGCGGTTTCGGCGTGCGGCTCGATGGCGGCATGGGCTACGCGGGTTCGGTGGTCACACCGTTTTACGATTCGCTGCTGGTGAAGCTCACCGTTTCGGCGCAGACCTTTGACGCAGCCTTGCAGCGCATGGACCGGGCGCTGCGTGAATTCCGCATCCGCGGGGTGAAGACGAACATTCCCTTCCTGGAAAACGTCATTCACAACGACGTGTTTCGCAGCGGCCAGGCTTCGACCACGTTGATTGACACCACGCCGGAACTGTTTCAACTCAAGCCGCGGCGCGACCGCGCCACAAAACTCCTGATGTTTATCGGGGATGTGACGGTCAACGGCAATCCGCAGGCCAAAGGGTTTGCGCCGAAAGGAACCTTTGCCGCCGCGCGCATTCCGGACTTCGATCACAAGCAAATCCCGCCGGAAGGAACGCGCCAGTTGCTGCTTGAACTCGGCCCGAAAAAGTTTGCGGAATGGACGCTCAAGCAGAAGCAATTGCTGGTCACTGACACGACGTTCCGCGACGCGCATCAATCGCTCTTTGCCACCCGCCTGCGCACTTATGACATGCTGGCCGTGGCCGATGTGGTGGCGCGGCGCACGTCAAAACTGTTCAGCCTGGAGATGTGGGGCGGGGCCACGTTTGACACGGCAATGCGGTTTTTGCACGAAGACCCGTGGCAGCGGCTGCGGGCGTTGCGCGAGCGCATTCCCAACATTTGTTTCCAGATGCTGTTCCGTGGCTCGAATGCCGTGGGGTATTCCAATTATCCAGACAACGCGGTGGCCGGTTTCGTGAAGCACGCGGCGGCCTCCGGCATGGATATTTTCCGCATCTTTGACTCGTTGAATTATTTGCCGAATCTCAAGGTGGCGATGGAAGCCGTGCAGGGGACGCACGCGGTTTGCGAGGGCGCGATCTGTTACACCGGCAACATTCTCGATCCGCAGCGCAGCAAGTATTCGCTGAAGTATTATCTCAAGCTCGCGAAGGAGCTGGAGCGGATGGGCGCACACGTTCTCGCCATCAAAGACATGGCCGGGCTCTGCAAGCCCGCCGCCGCGCACGCGCTGGTGAAAGCGTTGAAAGAGGAGATTGGCATTCCGATCCATTTCCACACGCACGACACAAGCGGCGTTGCCGCCGCGTCCGTCTTGAGCGCGGCGGAGGCAGGCGTGGACATCGCGGATCTGGCCATCGCCTCGATGTCCGGTTCCACGAGCCAGCCCAATCTGAATTCCATCGTTGCTGCATTGCAATTCACCAAGCGCGACACGGGCCTCAACCTGGAGGCATTGAACGAATTTGCCGACTACTGGGAACAGGTTCGCGCCTATTACACGCCGTTTGACAGCGCCCCGAAATCCGGCAGCGCGGAGGTGTATCTCCACGAGATGCCGGGCGGCCAGTTCACCAACCTCAAGGAACAGGCGGCCTCCATGGGCCTCGGCCATCGCTGGCCGGAAATCGCCCGGACCTATGCGGAGGTCAACGAGCTTTTCGGTGACATTGTGAAGGTGACGCCGAGCAGCAAGGTGGTCGGCGACATGACCATGTTTCTGGTGACCCGTGGCATCAAGCCGGCGGATGTGTTGAACCTTGAACCGGGCGGCACGCCGTTCCCGGAGTCGGTGATAGACATGATTAGCGGCGGCCTCGGTCACCCCATGGGCGGCTGGCCCAAGAAACTTCAGCACGTCATCCTGGGCGATCGCAAGCCGTTGAAAGGCCGGCCGGGCGAATCATTGAAGCCGCTGAATTTTAAAAAGATTAGCGAGGAAATTTCGGTGAAACTGCGGCGCGATGCCACGGAGGATGACGTGTTCAGCCAGGTCATGTATCCCGACGTGTTTGCCGCCTTTGTAAAAAACCAGGGCGTGTTTGGGGATCTTTCCAAGCTGCCGACGCCTGCGTTTTTTTACGGCATGAAAGCGGGCCAGGAAATTGCCGTGGAGATTGAGCCGGGCAAAACATTGTTCATCCGGCTGGTGAACATCGGTGCGGTGGACGCGGAGGGCAAGCGCGCGGTGAATTTTGAATTGAATGGCATGACCCGCCAGCTCTCCATCACCGATCGTTCCGCCAAACCGACCGTGAAGGCCCGGCAAAAGGCGGACCCGGCCAAACCCGCCGAAATCGGTGCGCCGATTCCCGGACTGGTGACCGCGCTGGCGGTGAGTGTTGGTGCCAAGGTGAGCAAAGGCGATAAACTACTCACGCTGGAGGCCATGAAGATGCAGACCACGATTTACGCTTCCGCCGACGGCGTGGTGGAGCAGATTTTTGTGCAAAACGGCGATGCGCTGGAGAGCAAGGACCTGATTCTTAAACTGCGGGCGGCGTGATTCGAGCTGGTCGTTTTGGGCGCGCGGCATTTACACTGACATTGGCGTTTAATGTTGGTGGAGTGCCCGGCATTCCTGTTCCATCTCAAACAATTGCAGGCACGATTGATGTGACAAAGTTTGGGCGGTTCTGATGATGGATCCATCGGTCAGCCCGGACAAGATTCGAAAGGGGCAATGAAGGTGGTTCTGACCCAATGGACACATCTGAACGAGCCTGACGATCAGATCTTTCAACTCCTCAGTGGATTCATGACCGGCGATCATCAGGGCCGGCTGCCCATGAGAATTTTTCCCAGTTGCCCGGGCGGCGACATCAATAAGCGCGGTTCCCATAATATACCCTTTGGTTATAGACACCGTAGTAATGACCTTGACGGACTCATTGTCAAGTCATTGCTCGCAAAAAATGAGTTTGCGGGTGGGGCTTAAGTAATTTCACTTCATGGACTCAAGAAAGAGCATTGGAATTCAGTGAAAAACGCTCTGAACAGACATGTAGATTGATGGCAATTGAACGAGCCAAAAAGCAACGGGCTGTGACCAGGGAAAAAGCATCGCAGCGACAAACTGCTTGGTTTTTGGTGGCGGGAAAAGGTTTGTTGGGATTCAGCCTGTTCGTCCCGGATGCCAGTCATCACTCTGGCATCGGGGTTTCCAGATTGCCCGGCAAACGACTTGGGGATGCCTATTGAATTCGGCGACGGCTTGAAGGAGTGCGAAATCGTTTTTTGAGTTTCGCAACGGGAATCGTGCCGCAAGCCAGCAGAATGGCGCCCCCCCCGATTGACCCAGAAGGAATCCATCCGGCAGCAGCCAAGGAGATGACAATCAAACGGCGAAATTAAATTCACTTTACTGGCTCCGGTGCTTCGCTAAAATCATTAGTCTTCTTTGCGAGGCAAAGACAATCACATTAAAATTTATGGCCAAATTGTTCATCGAAGATCTTGAGTTGAAGGGCAAGCGCGCCCTCATTCGCGTGGATTTCAACGTTCCGCAGGACAAAGTCACCGGCGCGATCACCAACACCAAACGCATCGAAGCCGCGTTGCCAACGATCCGCTACGCGCTTGATAAGGGAGCCTCCGTGATTCTGATGAGCCATCTCGGCCGGCCAGACGGGCAGCGTATCGAGAAGTTCAGCCTCAAACCGGTGGCGGAAGCGCTCCAGAAATTGCTCGGTCGTCCGGTGCAATTCCTCGCGGACTGCGTCGGTTTGGAAGTTGAAGCCGCTTGCGCCAAGGCCCAGCCCGGTGACGTGATCTTGCTCGAAAACCTGCGTTTTCACATCGAAGAGGAAGGCAAGACCAAGCGTGAGGACGGCACCAAGGTCAAGGCCGATCCGGAAAAGGTGAAGGCTTTCCGCGCCAGCCTGACCAAGCTGGCCGATGTTTACATCAACGACGCCTTCGGCACGGCCCATCGCGATCACAGCTCGATGACCGGCGTGCAGCTCCCGCAGCGCGCGTGCGGCTATCTGATGAAAAAGGAACTCGACGCGTTTAGTGCGGTGCTCGACAACCCGAAGCGCCCATTGCTCGCCATCCTTGGCGGTGCGAAGGTCGCGGACAAGATTCAGCTCATCAACAACCTGCTCGACAAGGCCGACGAGATCATCATCGGCGGCGGCATGGCCTACACGTTCCGCAAGGTGCAGGACAATATGGCCATCGGTAATTCCATCTTCGATCCTGAAGGCGCGAAGATTGTTCCCGAACTGCTCAAGAAGGCGGCGGACAAGGGGAAACAGATTCATTTGCCCGTGGACTGGGTGACCGGCGACAAGTATGGTCCCGACGCCAACGTCGGCAGCGCGACGTTGCAAACCGGCGTTCCCGCCGGCTGGGAAGGCTTGGACGCCGGTCCGGAATCGTCCAAACAATTTGCGGCGGTCATTGCCCGGGCCAAGACGATCATTTGGAACGGACCTCCCGGCGTGTTTGAATTTCCCGCGTTCGAGAAAGCCACCAAGGCCATGGCGGATGCCATCGTCGCCGCGACGGCGGCGGGGGCAACGACCGTGGTGGGCGGCGGCGACACCGCGACGGCAGCGAAGAAATTCGGCGCGGACAAGAAGGTTTCACACACCTCGACCGGTGGCGGCGCATCGCTGGAATTCCTTGAAGGCAAGGTGCTGCCCGGCGTGGCGGCATTGAGCGAGAAATAAACTCTACAAACATTTTAAATGAACAAAGAACGCAAATTAATCATTGCCGGCAACTGGAAGTCGAACAAGACCGTGGCTGAGGCACTGGCTCTCGTCAACGACCTCAAGCGCGAACTCGCCAACGTGAAGGAAGTGGACATTGTCGTCTCGCCGCCTTACACCGCGCTGAGCGAAGTCTCCAAATCCATCCTCGACTCGAACATCAAGCTCGCTGCGCAAAACATGAGCGAGCACGGTGTGGGTGCCTACACCGGCGAAATCGCGGCGGTGATGCTCAAGGAATTCTCCACCCGCTACGTCATTCTCGGCCATAGCGAACGCCGCCAGTATCAAAAAGAATCCGACACCCTCATCGCCAAAAAGGCGGCGGCGGTTCATGCGGCGGCGCTCAAGCCGATTGTTTGTGTGGGCGAAACGCTTGCCGAACGCGAAGGTGGTTTGATGGAGAAAGTTTTGGAAACGCAGGTGCGCGGCAGCCTCGCCGGTTTGACCAAGGAACAGATGGTGGAAACCGTCGTGGCCTACGAGCCGGTCTGGGCCATCGGCACCGGCAAGACGGCCAGCACGCAGCAGGCGCAAGACGCCCATGCGTTCATCCGGAAGACGCTGGCGGCCATGTTTGATGATGCCACGGCCCGGAAGGTCCGTATTCAATACGGCGGCAGCGTCAAGCCGAACAACGCCAAGGAACTGATGAGCCAGCCCGACGTGGATGGCGCATTGGTGGGCGGCGCTGCACTGGAAGCGAGAAGTTTTGCTGACATCATCAAAAATTCCATCTAACATTCATCCAATATGAGTTTTATTGTTGGTATTTTGACATTTTTACTGGTCATCAACTGTCTCGTGTTGATTCTTCTGGTGCTGGTGCAGCTTCCCAAAAAGGATGCCGGCGCGGGCATCGCGTTTGGCGGTGGCACGGCGGACGCCCTGTTCGGATCAGGGTCCGGCAACGTTCTGACGAAGATCACAAAGTATGCAACGATTGGCCTGATCGGCCTGGCGTTGATTATTGGTTATCTTCAGGACAAGGTCCACCACGACACCAGCGCGGCCAATTTTGAACAACAGGTCGAGCAGCAGCAGCAAAAGCCGGCGGCCCCCCCCCACCGCGCCGGCGAATGCTCCTGCGGCATCAACTCCGCCGGCCAACAATCTGCTTTCAACCCTGCCACCGGTGACCAACGGCCCGGCGGGAAAATAAATTGCGGAATTTTTGACAACGCCGTCAGCCTCAGGCTGCCGGCGTTTTTTGTTGGGCTTGAATAGAATTTCGAATTGAGTCGAAATTCCCGCTTTCGCAGCTCTCCACAAATCCTTCAGTCACGCTTTTCAGATCTTCCCAGCGGGCGCGGATCTGTTTCGCTTCCGCAGGGGTGATTTGATTGTCCGCTGCTGCGGTGGCAACCACCGCCAGTAGGTCGGCGAATTCCTGGACAATTTGATTGGTGGCGGGAATCAGAAAATGCGGATGCGGTGCATTTTTCGGGTTCAGGATGAAAAAGCCGCCGGCCCGCTGGCAGATCCACTGGACAATGCGCTCGTCGCCGGTGCTTTTGATCAGCGCCTCGATGCGGTCGAGCGGATTGCCAATCCCGCCATCGTGATTGGCTGGTTGGGCCCATTTGTAAATCATCGAGGTGGAAAGCTGGAGGTCGGCGGACACTTCCTTCGGAGCTTTCTTCTCAAAAATTTCTCGGAGCAATTCATGGGATTGCATGGCGGCACAATGGAAAAGAGCGTCGCCATTGGCAAGCGAGAAGCATGCAGCCGAACGATTCCGAAAAACGTCCAAAATTATCAATGCGGTCACCCGGAGTTTCTGTTTGGATCAGTTCAGGTTGATGGGCGTGAAAAAACATTTGACCGATCCGGCTTGCCATGCGTGCTGGTTTGAGGTTCTAATTCGAGCGAAAACTCAACCGGGATCAGGCTTATGAACTTTCTCATCTATTCCATCTGTTTTGGAGTCGGGCTTGTATTCACCTTGGTTAGCGCCGTGGCCGGCCATTTTTTCGGGGGCAGTCATGAAGTGCAACCAGAGGTGGGCACCGGTGGCCACGTGGAGGCCGGTTTTGAACAAACCGGCATGCCGGGGATCGCGCCGTTCAGTCCCACGACCATCGCTTGTTTTATCACGGCCATGGGCGGGTTGGGCATGATTTTTTCAAACATAGACGCCACCAAAAGCGTTTGGATCAGCGCGCCATTGTCCATCGTTGGCGGATTGTTAATCGCGGCGGGCGTTTTTTTCCTGTTTGATGCCGTCTTCCACCAGTTGCAAAGCTCCAGCGAATCGCACGTCGCCCAGTTGCTCGGGCAGACGGCCACCATCATCACGCCGGTTCCGGCGAATGGGGTCGGTGAAATCGCCTATGTGCAGGCCGGCACGCGCTACACCGCACCGGCGCGCGAGGAACACGGTGCCACCATCGCCAACGGGCAGTCGGTCAAAATTGTCC
>JAJXXI010000732.1 GCA_021781185.1 bacterium | reverse complement strand
TGTTGTTCACCGTGCCCGCGGGAACGGTGACCTGCGCGCTCAGGCCGCGCCCGTCCGGACTCATGGAAACCAAAACTTTTTGTCCGGCATAAAGGCCGATCTTTCCGTTCGGGGCCGAGATGGAGCCGTTGTTTTCAATGTCACTGGCGATCAGATAAGCCGAGCCGCCACCGGTGATGTTGATCTGGCCGTAATTGATGATTTTGGCCATGGGCGGCGGCGTGTCGAATGTCCAGGCGCCGCTGCCGGAAAAATTCAGATTGGGCGTGGGGGCCGTGGTCATGACCAGGCCGTGGGTGTTGATGACGGCCGAACCGCCCACCGAAAATCCGTTCGGGTTTTGCAGGATCACATAGCCGTTGGCGTTCAGGTTTCCGTTTAAAATCGAGGCGTTGGGATCGCTGATGTAGTTCCACGTCACCGAGGAAGCCGAAGGCTGGTTGAACGTCGTGGTCTCTCCCGCGTCCAGATTGAAACTTTGCCAGTTGATGAAAGCGTTGGCGGAAGTTTGATTCACAGTCAGTTGCGAGCCGG
Organism: bacterium; assembly: GCA_021781185.1. Taxonomy (GTDB): domain Bacteria; phylum Verrucomicrobiota; class Verrucomicrobiia; order Limisphaerales; family UBA11358; genus UBA11358. The sequence continues at coordinate 7,607 of JAJXXI010000732.1, read as the reverse complement.
CGGAGGTGATGCTGGCCGAGCCCTGGCTGACGACGCCACCAACCGGGTTGGCTTGGACGGCGAGCGTGCCGGCCAGCAGCAACATCACGGGCAGCGGGGCGAAGCAACATTGGCAAAACAGGTTTTTCTTCACGCGTCCCTCCGTTTTGGATTTCGCTTTGGTTTAACACGGGCAATGCCGGCAAATGTCTTTTCCATGTTACAATCGGGTTGTCAAAATTGCGCGGTCAGCGAGAAATTGAAATAGGGCTGGTTGCGCGGTGTGTTGGCGGTGCCGATCAACGGCAGGGAAAACAGGAAGCGCGCCTGCCAGTCGGGGCCCACAGAGGCACCAAAGCCGAAACCGGTGCCCCAGAGTTGAGTGCATCTCGGACGTTTTGAGGGGTATGTAGCCGCTCCCTGGCCGCCGCCGGGCGAACTGGAATAAGTTGGTGGTCCAAGCGGGTCAATTAAGAAAGCCTCGCCATAATCCATATAGATGGATCCACGGACGGTGAACGGCGTCTGGCCGTTGATCATGCCAATCAAATGCGCTGGAGTTTGTTGTTCAAGCGATACATGCCAGCCCGTATCTCCAAAAACTTCGCCTTCATGATAACCCCGCACACTGTTGACGCCGCCGATGCCAAACTGTTCGTTGCTGATCAAAGGTTCGCTGGCCCACTGTCCGTCGGCGCGAATGGTCGCAATCCAGTTGGTGACAATTTCGATTTGCTGTGAAAAGCTCGGGCGCAATATCACCCAGTAACCGGAGGATTCGCTGGAGCCGGTGACGGATTGCAGGGACTTGGAACCATTCACATAATCAACAACCGGCGCGCCGTTGGTGTCGCTGGAAGTGGTGGTGGTCTGGCTCCAATACCAGAGGTTGGCGCTCATATCCAAGCCAAGCGAGGCGGCCCCCAGCCGGTCACGCCACGCGACGTTGCCGCCCAACGCCAGCGGCAGATACTTCACGGTGTTCCCGGTTACCGGCACGGGTGAATTCACGGAACTGACGATCGGCGGATTGAGGCTGCCGTCCGGCTTGCGGGTGATTTCCGAAAAATTGAAGATATTGGTCTTGCTGTCGGTCATTGAGTATTTTTTGAAGTCCAGCCCGAGTGAGAGCGTGGGGTGAATGGCATCCAGCGCCATCATGGGCTTGTTCAAGCGGAACCCCACCGCGTCGTTGATGGTGATGTCCTGCTGGACATCTTCGCGGCTGATCTGGCGAACCCCGGGCACGTCGTAAATGACCGAGCTGGAAAGCGTGTTCACGCCGGTGTCTATGGTCGAACGGCTCCCGTAAAGCGTCAGTTCCGTCTGGCCGGTGGGGGGCGGCAGATTGACTCTGTGCGTCGCCTCACTGTAGCCAAAGCTGCCCGGATTGTTTGCGATGATGTCTGCCACGGGTTTCGGGTTGCCCAGCGGGAGGCGGTAGAAGGCGCTGTAGTTGGCCACCGACGGACGATCATAAAAGTCCCACGAGTTTCCGCCCTTGTAACTTTCCGGTGAGAAACTGTATTGCACCCCGAACGAATGTTCCATCTGCCAGAGATTGCCGTAGGCCGCCGAGCCGTTGACGCGTTCCTCCGGCGTGCCTGGCGAGCTTTCATTGTTGAATTCCAGCTTGCCGTGCAGCGGCAGTTGGTCTTTGACCTTGAGCGTGAGCGCGCTGGAGCCCGGATCGGGGCCGGGACCGATGAGCGGATAAATCTGCCGGTCGCGGTTGGCGTTCGCACGATTCAACTCGGCCTGAAACACCGGACCGTTGATGACCATGTTGGTGTGCAGTCCGGGCAGGGCGCGCATGACATTGTTGGAACTGAAATAGCGGTTGCCCGTCACGCTGATGGAGGTCAACCGCCCCTCCAGCACCTGCAATTTCACGGTGGCATTGGTCAGCTTTTGCTGGGGCAGCCCCACGGTCACCGTTACATAACCGCGCTCCCGGTAGGCCCGCTGCAATTCCTCCACCGCCGTGTGGATTCCCTCAAAGCAAACATTCGTGCCGAAGGCGCCGTCAATGTTGGTCAGCACGGCCGACATGGTTTCGGGTGAAAGCAGGGTGTTGCCCGAAACCAGATACTTTTCCACCGCAAAGCGGGGACCGGCATTCGTGGACACCACATGAATCCGCGTGTCCGCCTGCGCGGCTTTCAATGCTGCGTCCCGGGTTTTCAACTCATTCATGGTCTGCTCCAGGTCGGCCCGGACCTGCGCCAGCTCCCCGGGAGAAGTGGGTTCGGCGGAGGGGCTGTTGGTGAACCGCAAATAACATTCTCCGGACACCACCACCTGCGGAATGTCCGTCTGGAAAACATTCAATGTAATTATTCCATTGGTGAGGTTGTCCTGCGCGATAGCCACGCTCATCGAGGCATAACCAATCTTGCAGTATTCGTAGTGGAGGGCGGCTGCGGCCTGGATCACCTGATGCAATGTCACGTGCGGGCCGGTAAACCGGGCAAGGAGCGGAGTCAGGACATTGGTGAACAGCAACGTGTTTCCCCTGACCTCGTAGCCGGAAACACGGAAACCGCCCGTGGCATCTGGTTTCACGGATGAAGGACTATCTGGCACCGCCGGACCGGCCACAACCGCCGTGCCGCAGGCCAGCCAGAGGCCAAGCAACAGACCGCGTGTCAGGGCGGGCAGGTGAATCTCCCGCCGGACCATGCGGTGGCACCAAACAAACACCATGGGCTTGAGCGATTTCATTGGCCGGCGATGCGGGGATTCCGCCGCGCCCACCGCGCAGCCATTTTGGCCCCGCCCGCTCCGGGCAAGCCAATCGCCAGACCGGATGATTCCCTTCCGGAAATCCGGAGGTGATGGTTCGCGGACAAAATTATTCCGTTCATTATGGGCAAAAATGCGTTCAGGTTGTTTTCACCGCGTTTCACCGCTGCCGGAGTGCGACGGCCAACTGGCTGGGCGGAGAATTCAAAGCACACCAAACCTGTCGTCGGGGACAGACGAGCTGGGCCGAAAATTCACGTCCATGAAAGATGGGCAACTTGTATTACAGACTTCTGTCGGCACCGTGACAATCGGGTGACAATAAGTTGCAGAAAGCGGACATGGTGGCTGCCGGTGCACCGGTTGCGCTGGTTATGGCGGGGAGGTGCAGCCCGCCGACAAGCCCGTGGTGCCGGCCAACAGTTGCCGGAGTTTTTCCAAAATGACATCTGTTCGTAACAGCATGTGTTCATGCTTGCGGGCCGGCACCGGAAGCGGATTGGTGGGTGATGGGATCGGGCGGAAATGCTTTGCCCAGGCAGTGGGCGGCGAAATTATTTAAAGTTTGTGAACACATGAACAAGCCGGCCAATTTATATGAGTCTCATCTGACGCTCCGGGAATCTTCGTTGCCGCCCGGCGGAGAATGGCGGCCCGGCCAGCCGGGCTGGTCCTTGATTCATGTCAACCGTGGAACCGGCTACTGGCTGGAGTCGTCCTCCAGCACGGAACTGGAAGCGGGCAGCGTCCTGCTCGTCGCCGGCGATGCCTCCGGCAGCGTGCGCGCCAGCGTGTTGAACGGAATGTCCCTGCACTGCTTCAATGTAATTCCGGCCCGGCTCACCGGCCTGATCACCTTGGGGGAATTGGAATCCCTCAAACAGGCGGCCACCCGGCGGGAGCTGGCCTGCCGCATTCTCCCCACCGGCGACCCAGTGAGGGCGCGGATGACAGAGCTGTGTGCCCGGTCCAACCGCGACAGTTTATTGGTCCGCCTGAGCTTGTTGCAGTTCGTTGTGGAGATTCTGGGCCAGGAATTGCAGCCGGCCCCGCCCAGTCAGGAAACTGAACCGGTGGACGCCCGTGAACGGCTGCGCAAGTTTCTGGCGGAATCGCCACCGGATGCCCTGCTGGAAATCAGCCTGGACGAACTCGCCCGGATGACGCATTGCACCCCGCGCCATCTGAGCCGCATTTTCTACGAGCTGGTGGGCATGTCCTTCCGGGACAAACGCGCGGAAATCCGCCTGGCCCGAGCCAGCGAACTGCTGGCCACCAGCCAGACCAAGGTGGTGGAGGTGGCCTTGGACAGCGGCTACAAATCCCTGAGCTTTTTCAATCTCATGTTCACCCGTCGCTACGGCATCAGCCCCGGCCGCTGGCGGCAAAAAAACGGCATCAGCCTGGCGGGAGAAACCCGCCGGAACCGCCGGACCAGGCGGCTGACCTCCTGACGGGCATGGCTTGTTGCCGGGTGCAGTTCGCCGGTGACCATGCCTGGGGTTTTGGTCCCGGATGCCGCTGGTAAAAATTGCTTCATTTTCCGGAGGGGGAGGATATTCACGCCACGAGGCCATGCGCCGAAACTGCGCCAACTTCGATCCAGCCGCTTAGCGGGCCAGGCAAGCGGAGTCCGCAAAACAGCGGGCCACAAATTCCATGGATGGTCTGCGTCTGGGCTCTTTCTCCAGGCAGGACATGATGATGAGCGTTGTGTTGCGGAGCACATTGACCCGCAATGCGATGGGCGACGGGGGCGTGACCTCGCGAATCTGTTTCTCGATCAGGGTAATATCCCCCTCAAACGGATGTCGCCCGGTAAACGCGTAATAAGCCAGAACGCCAAAGGCGAAAACATCGCTTTTCACTCCATGGGTGTAATCGCCATCCCATTTCTCCGGTGCCATATATTTTGCCGTGCCGATAGGATTCTCCTTCTTGTCCACGATAAAAGGCGGCAACTGACCGGCAAAAAAGGAGTGTGAAAAATCAATCAGAATGGCTTCCTCGGGAAACGCGGCGGGCACCAGCACATTCATGCTCTTCAGGTCATTGTGAATGATCGGCTGCCCGCAAAGGATTCCGGCGTGCAGGTCCGCCACCGTTTCGGCCACGCTTTGTATGATCTTATGGGTCCGCCCCGGATCCTGGAGGGTCACCCCCGCCTGAATCAGCTCATTAAGCGTCGTGGCCTCGACAAATTCCAGGAAAAGGCGGTGCGACTCCGCCTCATACGCCAGTTTCTGCCTGATCCGGGGATGCGTGATCTCATCCAGGATGTGGGCTTCATTCGCGATGAATATTTCATCCCAGAAATGCGCCGGTTCCTTGAGCAGCGCCGGATAAGGATTTCGGGCAAACCCGACTTTGGTAAGCGTTGAAACTCCCGCCTCCACCGTCAGGGGCTCTCGTTTAAGGATGGCTGGTATTTTCATGATGCGCCCGCAATGTGCTGGTGGAAATTTGTTTTCACGCGCCGCTGCATGACGTTGCGCGCCCGCCCGGCATAAGACGCCCGTGAAGACGCGCGGCAAGAATGCGCCCGGCACCGGGCAACATCAAGCGGAAGGTGAAAACATGAGACGGCCCGGATGCCAGCGGCAAACAGCACGGCTGGCTGGGATCACAGGTGATGGCAGACCAGCCCGGATCAGCCACGCGAGCGGCGACAATGCCTGAAACTTTTCAACCCCGGCTTCATCCGCGCCACGACACCAGCCTGGTTGCTTTCCTTGGCAAACGCGAAAAATCTTGCCTTCGCCGCCGTCGCCTTCAATTTAAGGCCCGATCATGAGCAAAAAAATCTTTATCGGCACGGACAGCGGCGCAACCACCACCAAAATCGCCGCTGTTTGGGAAAACGGCGAGCCTGTCTCCACCAAACTGCTTCAGCGGCCCACCAATTCGGAAAAAGGCCGCGACGCCGTCATCAGCGGCTGGATCGCCTCCATCACGGAATTTTTGACACAAAATCAGTTGGAATGGACACAAGTCCAGGGCGTCGGGCTGGCAATTCCCGGACCGTATGAACGCTACGGAGTTTTCGGCAAAACCCCCAACCTGCCCGCAAGTTTTAGCGGCTGGAATGTTCATTCGGATTTCAGTGCCGCACTGGCCAAACAGGCCGGACGCAAACTGCCGTTATCGGTGGGCAACGACGGCAATTACGGTGGCGTGGCCGAAGCGCGGCTGGCGCGCGGCGACACCAAGGCCACGGTGATGATGCTCATGCCCGGCTCCGGCCTCGGCTGCGCGTTTGTCGGCGCGGATGGACTCGCTCTCGAAGGGGACACGCTGGCCGGTTTGGAAACGGGTCACGCCGCCGCCCCCCTGCATCTGCTCGGCGTGAAGCCCTTTACCTGCGGCTGCGGACGCGACTGGGGTTGCTACGAAGCTTACACCACCATTTCCGGGCTGCCGCAATTGCTGGCGGAAAAAATCCAGAAATATCCCGATCATGAACTGGCCAAATCTACCGCCACGCCCAAAGAAAAAGCGCTTTCACTGCGCAGCCGTGCGCAAAAAAGCGATCCGCTGGCTGTGGAGATTTTTGATTTTCAAGCCCGCGTGATGGGTCTGATGGTGGCCGATCTGGTAATGACCTTGGACCCGGCCATCGTCGTCATCGGAGGCGGCTTGATGGATCACGAAGTCACCACGAATGAATTCCGCGAGCGCTACCTGCGCATTATTCGCGAAACGGCCACGCCATATCTCTGGCCGCAGCAGCGCGACACCATCAAGATCGTTCCCGCTGTGCTGGGCGACCTGTCTCAGGCCATCGGTGCGGGGCTGGTGGCGCTGTATCAGAGCCGGAGCTGAATTTTTCTGAAAAATTTGTTCGACGCCGTTTAGCCCGGGACAGAATTCAAACGCCCGCCAGTCAATCATGCCAACCAATTGCGGCTGTCGTGATGGCACCCGGGGCGCGTGACTTTGATTAATTTCTTTCGTGTTTGAATTACCCCCACTCCCGGGTTCATACCTTGGCGGATGCTGGCAGCTTCAATTTTTCCTTGGGCAGCTTTTTAAAAGTCATGAACCAGTCGAGCGCGTAAGCGTCCGGGTCCGGTTTCTCCATCCGTTCCTTGGCGGTGCCGCACGAGCCGGGCGGCGGCACGATGACATCGTCGCCGGGCTGCCAGTCGGCGGGTGTGGCGCAGCCGTGGGCGTCGGTGGTTTGCAACGCAATCAGGAGGCGTTTGATTTCGGGGAAATTGCGCCCGTTTGAGAGCGGGTAATAAAGGACGGCACGAATGACCGCCTTGGGATCAATGACAAAAACCGCCCGCACCGCCTGGGTGTCGCTGGCACCGGGCTGCACCATGCCGTAGGCTTTGGCCGCGTCCATCTTCACGTCGGCAATGAGCGGGAAGGTGACTTCTACATTGGTCATGTTTTTGAATTTGATCTTTTCCTTGATGGTGCGCAGCCAGGCGATGTGGGCGTAATGGCTGTCAATGGACAGCCCGACCAGTTCGCAGTTCAGCGCCTTGAACTCCGGCATCATCGTGGCGAAGGTCATGAACTCGGTGGTGCAGACCGGCGTGAAATCCGCCGGGTGGCTGAACAGGATGACCCACTTGCCCGTATAATCTTTGGGAAAGGTGATGGGGCCTTGCGTGGTGTGCGCCTCAAAGGCGGGCGCGGTTTCGCCAATCAGCGGGATGCGGCCGGCGGTGGTTTCAGAAACAGGGGTTGGTGTGGTCATTTGGTTTTCCTTCATAGCTGTCAAATTCAATTCGTTCTACCTGTTGCCGAGCCGCGAGCGGCGTTAAAGTTACAATGTCAATTTTCCAGGGGGCTCACGGTTGTTCCGGCCTGGGCGGGTAATGATGCGTCCCATCCAATCTCGCCGGTGGCACATTCGTTTCAGCCAGCGG
>JAJXXI010000072.1 GCA_021781185.1 bacterium | reverse complement strand
CATCGACTACGTCACCCCGCAGCAAGCCCATGACGGCCTGCGGCCGATCATCGTCGAGCAACGACGCACCAAGAAACTTGCCCAGCGCCGCCGGCGCCGGGAAGAAAACCAAAAGCAGAAAACCGGCACACAAACAACAAACAAAACAACAACAATGCCCGCCAACCTTGTAGCGTAATTAACCCGCGCTTGAGGTCATTGATTCAAAAACACGCCGCCGGCCATTGATGTGGGGCCGCTCGTAATAGCAGCCATTGCTTTTCTGCCGATAAATTCCGGTCAACTTTTTCAAATTTCTGCTTTGAATCCGTTCCCGCTTTGTTGCTGATGTTGTTTTTCACGCGCTTTGTTTGGCGCGATTTCGAGGTGCCATCGGGGGCCGAAAAAACAACTGGACTATAAACTGGACTATAGCGCGTTTTTTCGGGGATTCAGAGGATTTTTGGAGTCCGCATAAACCCCTTTATTTACAAGGGGTTTGAAGTGGTGCACCCATCAGGAGTTGAACCTGAAACCTGCTGATCCGTAGGCTGACCGTTTGATCTGGAAACTCGTAGGTTTTAGTGAACACGCCTGGCGAAATTACGATGCTTTCAAGATGTTTTTGGACGGCAGCCAGGCATTTGGGGCACGTTGACGTATTTTCACCAACCTGCGTTCCGCATTCTGGACAAGAAATTTGCATGGTGAATTACCGGTGTCCTTTGCTCCAACATTCAGGACAAATATGGGGGTCAGGCATTCTGCCGCCATGCCATGCACCACAAAACTTACACTTAAACTGAGCCGCCATTTGAATAATTTGCTGAAAAATAATTTTCATGTTTTTAGTTTTTCTTTCCGCAGTAGGGGCACTTTTTCAAACCACCCGGCCACTGGTCATTCCAGTCGAATGGCTTGCCGCAATGTCCGCAAATGACCTTGATTGTCGCCATGCAAACGAATTTGAGGATGTGTTTCATATTGGGATCGGTTTGATTGTGTCTATTGATGTTTTACGTTTGAAGCAAATCACGGACTAAAAATATGGCGACTGCTAGAGCGACGAGCGTTGCCACAGTGGGAATCGCCCATTCCTTTAACCTTTGCACCTTGCTCGGCTGTATGCCAGCCAGCCACCGCCCATCGGTGGCTACGGTGCTGCCTGCCATTTCCCGCAACACTTGTAGGCGACGATCTATGTCTGGATGAGTGTTCAACAGAAAGGTGAGCAGCCGCATGGTTATCTTGTCACCTTTTTCCGCGCTTGGGCAATCTAACCAGAGCGGCGCAACCAAACTCCCTTTGGGGTCCGCCATTTTTGTGTGCCCACTAATTTTTGCCAGAGCTGAAGCAAGCGCCAATGGATTTCGTGTCCACTGTGCGGAACAGGCATCGGCCAAATATTCGCGAGATTGCGAAATAGAACTGGAAACAGCTTTTACTCCGAACGCAACCAACCCCAGCAAAACTGCAAGCATTAAGGCGTATGCTGCCAAATAAAAAAGTCCGGCAAAGAAGAAGCACACGCATACCAAAACCGCAATAATTGCACCTATACCCCCATCGCCGCCTTCAGCTATCTTCGCAACCAAAACCATGCCAAGGGCCATTATTGCCAATGCCATTACCAACACGGCGCACGCGGCAAGACATACGCCAATAACCATCCATGCGAAAGCCAAAGCTGATGCTATGAATTGTGAATCGCCATTTTTGAGATGTGCAAGCTCATGGGCAACCACAGCTTGAAGTTCATCCCGATTCAGAACCTCTAAAAGTCCACGAGTTACAACAATGCTGCCATCATTAACCGAACGCCCACAAGCAAACGCATTTTGAATTGGTGTTTCTAAAATATACCACTGGATATTTGAAGTAGATTCCTCAGCAGCAATTCCTATTTCCTCTACCACGTTGCCCAGCACTTGCTTGTCCATTCCTTTTGCAATTCGAGCGCCAACAAGCAGAGGCAGAACCCGCGAGGCCGATGTCAAAAGCACGATTGCCACCAGCCCCCACAGTCCAACCGCAACACTTGACGTGATGATACACCATTGCCGGACTGTATCTTGAGGAATTCTCGCATCAAGCTGACGGAAGAGGCTTGCATGAGCATCGACGATAAGACACCCCATTATCGCCATCCACACAATGCCTAGCGTGACAAAAAAATATGTCTGCCTTTGCCGCCGAGTTTGTTCGTCAAAAAACGACCGCACCTTTGCGGTTTCAATTTCTTTTGCAGGCCATCGCTTCACTTTTTCCAGCGTCCACCATGCACATGGCAGACATAGCCAGTGCCTTCACATTTGACGCACCGGTCGCCTCCCAGCTTCTTGCCACTTCCGCCGCAATCCGAACAGCGTATGATGGCTGTCTTGCATTTTTCACAGCATTTGCCATCCATGAGCTCCTCCTTTCGGTTTATTAACTGAGTTGGTTTAGATTATTTCTTTTTGAACAATGAGCCGGATAATTCATTTCCACCCGAATCAGGTGTTGCAACGGCTGGTTCATTGATTACGAAGATGATGAGTTTGAAGTTGAAAAATCCCGGCTTGTCCACAGGGACGGAGTTCGGCTGTAATTTTTTAAGGATAAAAACGAACGGATCCCCGATGACAATCATAAGGGAGAAAACAAGGCTTATAAATCCCGCGAAGGGCACACCCATACCACTCAACCAGCCTGTCACCAGACCTATGGGCAAAAGAAAAATGAAATAGCAAATTGGAAATCCAATAACCATTCCTGCACCGTGCAAACTCTGCCCGGATTGGTTGCCCGCCCCAATCATTAATCCGAGCAGGAACCAAGCAACGCCGGCAAAGAAAGCCCTGATTAAGCTGTATTTAAGAGTCGCCGGCCAGTTGACGTTTTTGAAGTCACGCTTCCATGAAAAGTTGTTGTCTTGTTCTGCCATAAATTTTTTGGTTAAGATTTTTAACTCGCATCCGTCAAATTTTCCCTGTTTGTTATTTGGGCCTGTAGCATTTTCCGGCTTCTTTTCGTTTCCTTGACCCGCAATCCGGGCAGCGCTGATCACCGCATAGGTGACAGTAAAGGGTGCCGCATTCGCATTCGTAAATATTCATCACGCCGGCATCGCCGAACACCCAACCGCTAGTTGGAAGTTTTCCGCAGTTGGGACACTGATTGAATTTTGTCATAAAATTGCCAGCGGATTTAACCGCGGTATTTAATTTGCATTACTTCAATGATTTGCAGCGCCTGATCTTCGGGGATTTTTAAGCTGGCTTGTATATTTTCCAGTGTGTCTTTTTCTTCTTGTTCAACTGAACCATCTGCAAAAACTAAATCTGTGCAGACAGCAAAAGCTGTCAGCCTCAAATCTTCCGGCAGAGCTTCATAAGAGCGTTGCAGCAAATTTTGGTGTCCGTGTTTTTTGAGCAAGCCAATCAATTTGTCCATCATTTGCGAAAATTGCTGCCCATTTATGTTGCGATACAACTGCATTCGGTTAATGACGGCATTGAATGTCGCCGCCTCTTCATCCGAAATGTGTCCATCTGCGGCAACCGTCACGAGAAGTATGCTAGCAAATGCCTCTTCTTTGGTTAGCGCGGTGTTTTCGCTGCCTTGGCCACCGAGTATTTTGTCGAATAGTCCCATAATGTTATTTTGTTTTGTTTTTGGTTTGCTGAAATCTCACATGTGCGTCGCAATGGTTTTGTTACGGTTCCATTGGCCGCCGTAGCGGCTTGCAGACTGAAAAATCGCAGCGGGTGCGAAAAAAGTCCGCACAAGGGTTGAAGAGGTCGGAGGGTAGTCTAAAGGAATTCCGCTTGTAGCGCGGTTGCGGCGAGACTCGAATTTTAACAATTCCCTCACGGCTTGCGGAAGGAATTTATTAGCAGTAGCAGGCTGGCGTCGAGTCCGATCTGAAATTATTTGAAATTATCTTCGCCGAATTTTGAGGTAAACACACGAATCCGGCCTCACAAAAAAGCGATTTCACTTAATGCCGGACAGATGTCACGCTTTCCGCTGCCGCTCAAACATCGCGCGTCCCGCGGCATCCGGGGTAATCTGGGCAGCCCCAAAACTTATTGCCGGCATTTTTACCGCGTCGAGAGGTGCGTATGACCATCGACTTGCCACAGAACGGGCAAAATGGCGGCGCATCAGTTTCAGCAGGAGTAATGGCGTTTGGTGCAGGCAAGGCGACTTGCGCCCGTTTTACCAGTTGCAGCAGTCTCATTCCGTCCACCAATTGAATTGGTTTTCCCTGGGCAAAACTTTCCGCTTCGGCGGTAAATTTGCCGGAGGTCACGATGATTGCCTCGTCAGCGAGTTCTGCCGTCATCAGGCCGAACATCTCACGAATCACCGGTGCCCCCACGGAAAACACCTTCCACTGTTTGCATTGCACCAGTGAAGTGCGACCGGACTTGCGTAGCACCAAATCTACTCCGCCATCCGCTCCTTTACCGAGGGAAAAATCCACAGCGTAACCCTGACGGCGGTAGGCTTCACCCACCAAGAATTCAAAGTCTTTCCACGGCACACCGCGCAGGGATTCCAGACTGGTTTGCTGGTCAACCAAAGCCTGCCGCCTTTTCCCAAACCAGAACGACAGGCCGGCCAGCACTCCGAAAATCAGCGCCACAAACGGAGCGTAATTGCTGGCAGCGGCCACAATCGGCTGCGCCATCTTGTTGTCGCCAAAATAGGCATGGACGCCCCAGCGCAGTCCGGCAAAAGCCAATACGCCCAGCACGGCGCTGATCCACCACGGAGATTTCACCAGCATTTCACCAACGGATTCATTGCGGCGACTCATAGCGGCACGAAGTATTGCCGCATCTTGATTTGCTCGCAACTCCGGGATAAATCACCGCTTCGCAGAAACTCCCCCGTATCAATTCACCCGCGAGCGCTGGCCTCCCTTCACCTCATCACTGGCGTCGCCATTGAGTCGCGTTTAAACTGGCACCAGAATCGCAAACAGCAATGCCATGAGCCAGACCGAATCATTCCAAGCTAAACGCGAGGTGCTGGTGCTCCGCTTGCGGGACCAGGAAAAACTGACCTTCCAGCAAATCGGCGACCGGTTCGACCGCTCCGCTTGTCGGGCCGCGCAGATTTATCATGCCGCGCACCATAAAATCGAATTCCCCCCCCAACGGCCTGTCCAAACGGCTCAATCATCTTCTGACCAAAGCCGGCTTTACCGTCGAGAAGCAAGCCATCGCTACCGCCCTGCGCGCCGGCAAACTCTACCCGCATTGCTACCCGCCCACCTACGGTATCTACGCTCACCGGGATCTTTGCGAGTGGGCCGGCGTTGACCCCGCGACAGTTCGCAAGAAAGGTCCCTATTTTGAAAATTATCCCGACAACGGCCTTTCCTACCGGACGAACCACATCTTGAAATACGCCGGCATCCCCGCCACGAAAGCGGCTGTCCTCGAATCCCTCAAAAATAGCAGACTGATACCGACCAAACGCCCCATCGGCTATGGCAAGGTGACACACGCCGAACTCTGCCGGTGGGTTGGAGTAACCCCGCACCTATTCCGAAACCGTAAAAATGCGGGCAATTAACAGCAGCACCCGCCCGCGCGAAGTCCAAAGGGGCAAAGGGAACGCAAGCGTCATGCGAAGTCCAAAGGCACAATGGATTTTCGCCTCTTTTCCTCCTCGATTCTCCGCTCCTCTTCCAGCCGGTCTTTTTCCCACTTTTGAAATTCATCCCAATCTTTGAAGCAGTGGCAAATCTCGCCAACTCTGTCCGCATACCAACAATCCCAATCGCCCTGACGGGATTTCATTGCACTCATTTCACCGATGTCTATTCCCACATTGGATGAATTAGCTATCACAAAAAGGGATCCCACTGGAAGACTCATATACAATTCTTCCGTCAGTTTTTTGTAGGTAAAATATTTATCACTCATAAATTTTTGACCGCCAATTCGGCTGGCATTCATTTTTGCTGATTGAGGCTTCCAATCAACTGATTTTTCCGGTTTGAAAATCATTTTCCGATCCGGGAGCAAATCCTGAAGAGACAGGCTGGGAAGGGCGCGATGCTCCGCATATCGCCCGGACACAGCAATATGCCGCGAGGCTTCGCCACGGCCAGGACATCAGCAATAGCCGTGAGCGCGGCCAGCTTTCGCCGTGCTGCGCTGGCAAAACTTTCCGCCCTCACTGCAAAACCAAATTAGTCTGACCTCCACCAGTTTGTTTTCCACTGCGTTGCACCCAAACCGTTGGAAGTCAGAACAGGTCAACACGCCGAATTTCTTCAAGTGCGTTTTTAATCATTCCCGCTGCTGTCGTATTCAGTCATCGCCCTTTCTGGGCCGATTCCGCAGGGGGGCATTCGTGGTGCCCTCTGGAGACTACTCCCACGAGCCGCCCCTGCTTCACGGCCTTGCTTCAGTGCAGGGCGATAGACCGAATACGAACAATCAAGCGCGGGAACTCTGGAAAAAAAACACTATGAAAAATCCAAGTCAAATTTTAAGCAGGGGGCTCCTGAGCCGATCCGAACAATCATCGGGTAAGGCCGGGGAAGCGGCAAAATACATCATCATCATTTGGAATCAAAAGGAGCAAGTCATCGCGTTTCCCATCCATGTTCAACACGCCGAGGTTTTCAAATACACCAAGGAGGAAGCTCCCCACGTTCAGCTTGTCAGTGCCGGTTTTTTTATGGGTGACACGGAAGCCCTTTGGGTTGGCGGTGAAAGCACCTCGTTGGATTTGAAGTCCCGACCGCAGGACACCGCGCTGGTGAAATCGTTTCTCACCAGTCCCGACCGCAGCCTTTGGGATTTAACGCTCGTCACTGCGAACGGAGGTGCCAAGTGAATACGCCCACCACACCGGACTTGCCGGGCATCGAAAGCCTTGTGCAGCCGTTCAAGTTTCAATCACAGCCGCATGAATACAAGGTGACAGCTTTGCGGGAATGTCCCACGCCGATGGATTTGCAGACGTGCGACACGCCCGACAAGGTTGCGGCCTACTGGCATCTCCACATCGCCACGAATCCTTACTTCGACCCCGAACGGGAATGTCTGGCGGTGATTCTTTTGAACACCCGCCGCCGGGCGAAAGGCCACCAGCTTGTTTCCATCGGCACGATGGACACGCTGTTAGTCAGCCCGACCTCTGTTTTCCGGTTGGCGGTAATGACCTCTGCCGCCGCCATCGTTTTGGCGCATCAGCATCCCAGCGGCGACCACACACCTAGCGAAGCCGACATCAAAGTGACCCGCGACCTCATCCGCGCCGGCCAGCTTTTGAAAATTGAAGTGGTTGACCATGTCGTCATCGGCAGGCCGAATTTTTCCAGTCTCCGCGCCAATGGCTATTTCTACGCCTGATTTTATGAAACATTCTAAACGCTTTTCCTTTGACCCGAACCAAGCCGAATTTGTCGGCGTCATCTGGCTCACTGCCGACACGCACCCCCACCGCCTACGCGCTGGCGATGTCATCCGCTTCGACAACCGGCTTTGCCGCGTCATGCGGGTGAATGATTGCTCCGCCGTTGTCTTGATGAATCAGCCGCCGCGCCAGTTCGAGACGCGGTTTCGCGGGCCGGTGCAATTCCAGCCGCCGCCCAAGACGTTCCGAATCTCCCCGCAGTCCGAAGTTGAAATTCTTAACCCCACCAGAAAATGAATGTCACCACCACCATTGCCCGCCAGTGGCGCGGCATCTTTTTTGACGGCCCGCAACCCGACCAGAACCACGACGGCGACGAAATTCCCATCTGGCTGGTTTATGTCGGCGACGAGGACGCCCATCCGAACACCCCGACCGGCGCGAGTTCGTCATCGTCAGCATTGAACTGCCGGGCAACCGGGGCGAAATAAGCCTTTATCCCATCATCCGCGAAGGCAAAGCCCAGCCGAGGCTGGGGCCACCGCAAACCTTTTCCGAACCAAACCAAGGACGGCTCTCCCAATTCCTGCCGGCCAAGCCGCCCACGGAAGGCGAGCGGATCATTGCCGACGCTCTCCTGAAACGGAATGGCCGGATGTTTTATACGAACCCCGCCCAATGGAATTAAAACCCAGCCAAACAAAAATTGAATCCAAATGAAAACCGACAATGAAAATTCGGGTCTGTAGCAGAATTTGTGGGTGAACAGAGTGGTTTCAGTGAGACGCGTCGAGCCGTGCGACCGCAACCGGGCGCGAGCTGGTGGCTCGAAGCTCGCCCGGTTGC
>JAJXXI010000202.1 GCA_021781185.1 bacterium | reverse complement strand
GAGGCTTTTCACGCTGAAATCAGGAAATTCGGCCCCGGGGGCGAGAGCACTCTGGATTTTCTTCGCCTCAGCCTGTTTGGAAATTTGCGACAACATATCGTCCACTTTGCCGGCGATTTTGCTGGCCGGGTAGTCGGTCTTGATTTTCTTGAGCAGCGCGGTTCCCTTGTCAATCTCGTTAAAAACTTGCAGGTAAAGCATGGCTTTGAGAATGGACACCTGCGCGAGGTCGTCCGGACTCGCCTTGGGGTTATGGGCGATCAAATCGTCAAACCCCTTGAGTTCCGGGGCCAGGCTGGTCTCGGTGGTGTCGCCGGCTTGCAGCTTCACCCGAACCCTGCCGACAAGTGCCTGGAGCTGGTCGGCAACTGAATTGGTTTGGGGGTTGACCATGGTGGCGCTTTGGGCCGGTGGATTTTCCTGGGCCGGAAGAGCGGCCTGAGTCAGCAGCGCGGCAGCGATGGTCGCGACGACATATTTAACGATTTTCATAAATAACTTCGGTTGGTTAATAAGGAGGCCAAGATCTTTTCAGAAAACCAGCGTGGAAGCAATCACGTTCGACGATGTCTGCCGGCAGTTCTTTTTTGGGGAACGCGCTTGACAAGCGGGCTATTTCCGTAGTTTTCTTTATTTAATGATCTACGTCCCCTCCCGCATGGGCCAATTGAACCGGCGCGCCTTGCTCCGGCAATTGCAGAAATTGGGCGTGGCGTCACGGGCGGAACTGGCCAAGTCGCTTGGCATGAGCCAGCCCACGGCGGGGAAAATCGTGGATGAGTTGCTCGTCTCCGGGGTGCTGGAAGAGCTTGTGTTGCCGGATGACAACGGCGCGGAATCGGTTATGCGCGGGCGGCCCGGACGGAAATTGCGGCTGAATCGCTCCCGGTCACGGCTGCTGGCCATCCAGTTGGGATTGCAGGAGACCGCCGTGGCCGGCCTGTCGCTCGGAATCTCCGACGAAGACCAGTGGCATGTAAGTTTTTCGCTGGATCCAGACGGAGACAGTCCCGCCAAGACTTGGGAGGGGCAGTTGCGGACCGCCGCCCGGAAAATTGGCGGCAAGGATTTTCTCGGTGTCCTGCTGAGCGTTCCTGGCATTGTGGATGAAACGGAAAACCGCATTTTATTTTCCCCGAATCTTCACTGGACCGAAAAAACCGATCTGGCCTCAATAGTTCGCCGGGTTTGGAATGTTCCGGTGCTCATCGTGCAAGAAGAGCGTGCCCTCGCTTTGGGACACCATTTGGCCGCCCCGGGAAGCGATGATTTTCTCCTGGTGGATTTTGGCGAAGGGGTTGGCGGGGCAATCATCATGGATGGCAAGCCGCTGGCCAATCCGCTGCCCATCAGCGGCGAAATCGGCCACACTCCCGTGCTGGGCAACCAGCGCCGATGTGGCTGCGGTTCGGTGGGGTGCATGGAAACGCTCGTCTCGCTGCGCGGGCTTTTGGAGAGTTTCAGCGCGGCGCAGCGTGGTGCCAGAAACTCCTGGGCCGGCTTGCAGCGGCATATTTCCCAAAAAGGAATTCCCGCTTGGCTTGCCCAGTCACTCGACGCGGCGGCCGTGTCCATTGCGGGGGCGCTCAACGTCCTCGGGCTGCGCCGGGTGGTTATCACCGGCAGTCTTACGGAGCTGCCTTCCGCCGTGTGTGCGCATCTCTCCCAAGCCATCCAAAACGGTTCGATGTGGGCCAAGTTTGGCACAGTTGAATGTGTCGCCGCACCGCGTCGGCGCACCGCCGGTCTGGTCGCCATAGGCATTGAGCAGCTGATCGTTCCGGACACGAATGAAATTTCTCCCAAAACCCCCACAACAGCCCGCCGGCAAACCGCTGCGGTGAAATATAATAGATCCTAACACTCCCATAACCCCCATCACCTCAACATGAAATCCACATTTCCAAACATTAAAACCATCGCCTACGAAGGGCCGAATTCAAAGAACCCGCTAGCGTTCAAACATTATCAGGCCGATGAAATCGTCGAGGGCAAAACGATGCGGGAGCATCTGCGGTTTGCGGTGGTTTACTGGCACACGTTCCGTGGCACAGGCAGCGATCCGTTTGGCGCGGGCACCATGCAGCGGCCGTGGGATGACGGCTCGAACTCCGTGGCCAACGCCCAGAAGCGCGTGCGCGTGGCGTTTGAATTCATCCAGAAGCTGGGCGCGCCGTATTATTGCTGGCACGACCGGGACGTGGCCCCCGAAGGCAAGAACCTCAAGGAAACGAACCGGAATTTTGACGCGGTGGCGAAGGTGTTGAAGGCTGAGCAGCAGCGCACGGGCACCAAGCTGCTGTGGGGCACGGCGAACCTGTTTTCGCATCCGCGCTTTGTGCATGGCGCCAGCACGAGCTGCAACGCCGACGTCTTTGCGTTTGCCGCCTGCCAGGTGAAGAAGGCGATGGAGGTGACGCATGAGCTGGGCGGCGAAGGTTACACCTTCTGGGGTGGTCGCGAAGGTTACATGACGCTGCTGAATACCGACATGAAGCGTGAGCAGGAACATCTGGCAAAGTTCCTGCACCTGGCGGTGGCGCACAAGAAAGCCATCGGATTCAAAGGCCAGTTTTACATTGAGCCCAAGCCGAAAGAACCGACCAAGCACCAGTATGACTCGGATGCGGCGGCGTGCCTGAACTTCCTGCGCGAATATGATTTGCTGCCGCACTTCAAATTGAACATTGAGACGAACCACGCGACGCTGGCGGGCCACACCATGCAGCACGATCTGGAAGTGGCCGGTGCGGCGGGTGCCTTGGGTTCGATTGATGCGAATACGGGCGACGAGCTGCTGGGCTGGGACACGGACCAGTTTCCGACGAACATTTACCTGACGACCTACACGATGTTGAGCGTGCTGAAGTATGGCGGATTCAAGACCGGCGGTGTGAACTTCGACGCGAAGGTGCGGCGGGAGAGTTTTGAGCCGGTGGATTTGTTTTACGCGCACATCGGGGGCATGGACGCGTTTGCGCGCGGACTCAAAATCGCCGCCGCCATTCGCAAGGATGGTCGTCTGGCCGAGTTTGTGAAACAGCGTTATTCCTCATGGGAGTCTGGCATCGGCGCGAAGATTGAAGCAGGCAAGGTGGGCTTCAAGGAACTGGAAACCTACATGCTGAAGAAGGGCGAAGTGACGCCGAATGTCAGCGGCCGCCAGGAATTCCTCGAAAACCTCATCAACGAATTCATCTGAAAAGGTTGGCCACCACTATTTTTTTGGCGGCCGACAACGCAATTAATCGCATTTAATAGAAACAAGCACCCACTGCACCAACAGGAAATCTATGAACATTAATCTCAAGCAATTTGAAGTCTGGTTTGTCACCGGCAGCCAGCACCTTTATGGCCCCGAAACCCTCAAAGCCGTCGCGCTCCATTCGCAGGAAATCGCCAAGGCACTCAACGCTTCCGGTGAAATTCCGGTGAAGGTTGTGTTCAAGCCGGTGCTGGTCACGCCGGACGCGATCACCCAGCTTTGCCAGGCCGCGAACAATGCCGCGAAGTGCATCGGCCTCATCACCTGGTGCCACACCTTTTCGCCATCCAAAATGTGGATCAACGGCCTCAAGCAGTTGCGCAAGCCGGTGGCGCATTTGCACACGCAATACAACCGGGACATTCCGTGGGCGACGATTGACATGGATTTCATGAACATGAACCAGGCCGCGCACGGCGACCGCGAACATGGGTTCATCTGGAGCCGTTTGCGCTTGAGCCGCAAAGTGATTGTTGGCTTCTGGCAGGAAAAATCCACGCAGGAAAAAATTGGCGCGTGGGCACGGGCCGCCGCCGCGTGGGCCGACTGGCAGACGGCCAAGTTTGTCCGCTTCGGCGACAACATGCGCGAGGTGGCTGTGACCGATGGCGACAAGGTTTCCGCCCAGATCAAATTTGGTTACTCGGTCAACACGCACGGCGTCGGCGATCTCGTGAAGCTTGTCAACGCCGCCACCGACAAGGAGGTTGACGCGTTGTGCAAAACCTACGAATCCACTTACGAGATGTCCGCCGATCTGCGCAAGGGCGGCAAACGTCATAAATCCATTCGCGAGGCGGCCCGCATTGAATTGGGGCTGCGCGCGTTTCTTGAAGCCGGCGATTTCAAGGGCTTTACCACCACGTTCGAAGATCTGCACGGGCTCGCTCAACTGCCCGGACTCGCTCCCCAGCGGTTGATGGCAGACAATTACGGTTTTGCCGGGGAGGGCGACTGGAAGACGGCCGCGCTTGTCCGCGCGATGAAAGTGATGGCCACCGGCCTCGAAGGCGGCACCTCGTTCATGGAAGATTACACCTACCATTTGCAACCCGGCAACAAGGTGGTTCTCGGCGCGCACATGTTGGAAATCTGTCCGTCTATTGCCGATGGCAAAGCATCATTGCAGGTGCATCCGCTTGGCATTGGCGGCAAGGCCGACCCGGCTCGGCTCGTTTTCAACACGCCGGCCGGTCGCGGGCTGAACGCGGCACTGATGGATTTCGGCAACCGCTTCCGCCTGCTCATCAACGAGGTGGACGTGGTCGCGCCGGAACATCCGATGCCAAAGCTGCCGGTGGCCCAGGCGGTTTGGAAATGCCGTCCGAATTTCGAGGATGCGTGCGCCGCGTGGATTTATGCAGGCGGTGCGCATCACACCGGATTCAGCCAGGCCCTGACGACCGAGATGATGGAAGATTTTGGTGCGATGGCCGGTCTGGAAGTGGTGGTGATTGATGCCGACACGAAGCTCCGTCAGTTCAAGCAGGAACTTGTCTGGAACGATTGTGCCTACGGTTTGAAGAGCGGCTGGGCTTGCTGAGCAACGGGATCAATAAACGTATGAGCGCTCGATACACCATCGGTTTGGACTACGGCACGAACTCGGTTCGCGCCCTGATCGTCAACGTTGCCAACGGGGCGGAGATAGCCGCCGCAGTTTGGGGTTATGAACATGGCACCGCCGGCGTCATTCTCGGCCGGGATCCGAACCTGGCACGCCAGCATCCGGCCGATTATTTGAAAGGTGCGGCCATCACCATCCGGCAGGCGCTCGCGCTGGCGAAGCAATCCGTCAAGGGCTTCGAGGCCGGGCAGGTGATCGGTATCGGCGTGGACACCACCGGGAGCACGCCGCTGCCCGTGGATGCCAACGGCCAGCCGCTCGTATTTCAGAAAAAATTTGCCGGCAATCCCGCGGCCATGGCGTGGTTGTGGAAGGATCATACCGGCATCGCTGAAGCGGCTGAAATCACGGCGCTTGCCGGAAAAATGCGCCCGCCATATCTTGCCAAATGCGGCGGGACGTATTCCAGCGAATGGTTCTTCAGCAAAATCCTGAAATGCCTCCGCACCGCACCGGCAGTGTTCCAGGCCGCGCACTCATGGATCGAGTTGTCCGACTTTGTTCCCGCCGCGCTGACCGGCACGCTGCATCCCGACAAGTTCATCGCCGGCATTTGCGCCGCCGGCCACAAGGCGATGTATAGCGCGACGTGGGGTGGTTATCCGGACAAAGCCTTTCTTTCCAAGCTTGATCCCAAGCTCGGCGCGTTACGCGACCGCTTGCCGACCCGCGTGCTGGCCGTGGATTCCGCCGTGGGCGCGCTGACGGCGGACTGGGCGAAACAAACCGGCCTGCCGGCCGGCATTCCCGTGACTGTTGGCGCGTTCGACGCCCATACCGGGGCCATCGGTGCCGGGGTGAAACCAGGCACGCTGGTGAAGATCATCGGCACGAGCACCTGCGATATCAGCGTGCGGGTGAACACCGCCAAACTCGCGGACATTCCCGGTGTCTGCGGCATTGTGAATGGCAGCGTGGTGCCTGGTTATTTCGGCATCGAGGCCGGGCAATCGGCGGTCGGCGATATTTTTAACTGGTGGGTGGATTACATTCAGCCGGGCGGAAAAATGGCGTTGTCGCACCGGCAGCTTGATGAAGCCGCCTTGAAACTTCAGCCCGGTGAAAGCGGCTTGCTCGCGCTGGACTGGAACAACGGCAACCGCACCATTCTTGTGGATCAACAACTCACCGGCCTGCTCCTCGGCCAGACGCTTTACACCACGCCGGTGGAAGTCTATCGCGCGCTGGTCGAGGCGACGGCTTTCGGCGCTTTGACCATCATCAACCGCTACGAGGAATACGGCGTGAAGATTTCCGAAGTCGTGAACTGCGGCGGCATCGCGGACAAGAGTGCACTCGTCATGCAAACCTATGCCGACATCACGGGGCGGCCGATGAAGATCAGCCGGTCCGCCCAGACCTGCGCGTTGGGTTCGGCCATTGCGGCCGCAGTCGTGGCCGGCGCACACAAGGATTTTGCCGCAGCGCAGAAAAAGATGACCGGCTTGAAACCGAAGGTTTACAAGCCGAATCCGAAAGCCCACGCCGTCTATAAGGAGCTATACGCGCTCTACAAACAGCTACACGATGCTTTTGGCACGATACAATGGAACGGGAATTTGCATGGCGTGATGAAAAAACTGATTGAGATTCGCAGCCGGGTGCGGAAATGATTGGAACCGCGAAACACATGGCAGAAACACCAACGTAAAATTTGTGGGTGTCATGGTTGAAGACGATTTGTTTTATGCTCGAAAAATTAAAGGTTGAAGTGTGCAGGGCAAACCTCGACTTGGTGACCGAAGGGTTGGTCATCCAGACGTGGGGCAACGCCAGCGCGGTGGATCGCGCGAGCGGTATCATGGTCATCAAGCCGAGTGGCGTGCCGTATTCCGAGATGAAGCCGCAGCACATGGTTTGCGTCTCGCTGGAGACGGGCAAGGTTGTCGAGGGCAGGCTCAAGCCCAGCTCGGACACGGCCACGCATCTGGTGCTGTATCGCGCGTTTGCGGGCATTGGCGGCGTGGTGCATACGCACAGCCTCTACGCGACGTCGTGGGCGCAGGCGTGCCTGCCGCTGCTGGCCTATGGCACGACGCAGGCGGATTACTGGTATGGCGATGTGCCCTGCACGCGCAAACTCACGGCGGCGGAAATCAAAACGGATTACGAGGCGAATACGGGTGATGTCATTGTGGAGACGTTCAGGAAATTGAAGTTCGATCCGCTGCAACATCCCGCCGTGCTGGTGGCGAGCCATGGGCCGTTCACCTGGGGCAAGGACGTTCACGATGCGGTTCACAATGCGAGCGTGCTGGAATTTATCGCCCGCCTGAACAGCGAAACGCTGCGCCTTAACCCGAAGATCAAGCCAATGCAATCGGTGCTGCTCGACAAACATTTTCTTCGCAAACACGGGCCGGGTGCGTATTACGGCCAAAAATAACCAACCAAAATCAACCATGAAAATAATGCAACTCATTGCTCTGGCAACGGCTGGACTCGGTGCGACCTGTCTTGTAGGCTGCGCTACCATGACCAAAACATATCCCCCCATCACCAAAGCCGATTTCGGCAAGACGCCGGACGGCACACCCGTGGAAATTTACACACTGCAAAATGCGCGGGGTGCCGAGGCGCGCATCATGACCTATGGCGGCATTGTGCAGTCGCTGAAGATGCCGGACAAGAACGGCAAGCTGGGCGACATCGTGCTCGGCTTCGACAACCTGGACGGTTATACGAACGATCACTATGTAAAAAACTGCCCGTATTTTGGCGCGCTTATCGGACGTTACGGCAACCGCATCGCCGGCGGACAGTTCACGCTTGACGGCCACACCTACACGCTTCCCCAGAACGATCATGGCAACACGTTGCATGGCGGCATCAAGGGGTTTGACAAGGTCGTGTGGACGGCACGCCCGATGGAGACGGCGGAGGGTCCCGCTTTGATCCTGACCTACTTGAGCAAGGATGGCGAGGAGGGGTTTCCGGGAAACCTCATGGTAACGGCGATCTACACGCTTACGGACGACAACGCCCTGAAACTGCAATTTACCGCCACGACCGACAAACCGACCGTGGTGAATTTGACGCATCATTCCTACTTCAATCTCGCGGGACAGGGGAACGGTGACATTTTAGGCGACTTGGTTTACATCAACGCCAATGAAATTACGACCGTGGACAGCAAATTGATCCCCACCGGCGCGTTTACCGATGTCACCGGCACGCCGTTTGATTTTCGCAAACCGACGGCCATTGGCGCCCGCATCAACGATCCCAACACCATCCTGCAATACGGCCCCGGCTACGATGACAACTGGGTCATTAACAAACCGCTCGGCAAGTTTGGCCTGATGGCGCGCGTGGTGGAGCCG
>JAJXXI010000598.1 GCA_021781185.1 bacterium | reverse complement strand
AACCCCTTCACGCCGGGCAAATCGAAAAGCGGCAATCAAATCACTGTCGCCTGTGACAACCACAATAAAATCCACCATTTCACGGAGAGCCAGCCGGGCAATGTCCATTCCGATCCGTAGGTCAACGCCCTTCTGCTCCAAATCCGGCACAAAATCCTTGGCTGCCGGGGCGCGTGGTGTGGACATCATGCCTTGAAGCGCCTTGTTGCCCAACCGCCAGCCATGAACCACCAGCTCACCTTTCACACGGCAAAATTAGGCATTAATTCCAAGGTGTCCAGTAAGCTGACGTGCTGTTTGAATTCAGCGGTCGCCGACAAGTCCAGCGCGGACCCATCTACGGGATTCTTGAGCTTGTCTTTAGCGGGCGAAGCGTCGTAAAAATAAATCCTCAACAGGTCACGCCCAGCCAGATGCGATGATTGGATGATCCGGTTGCATTCCTGTTGGACATTGTTGGCATTAGGGAAACGCCCCAATTTGGTTTGCAGCTTTTTGGTTACAAAGCCGCCGTCCAATAATATGGCAAATTTTGAAGCCATAAAAAATGACCCGAATCACTCGTGACACCTTTCGGCGTGCTTAAATCAAAGACGAATGAATGGGTCTTTTTATCTGGAATGAGCTTAGCAGGGCGTTAAATGGAATCAAGACAAAACAAGCAAACTATGCCGCCGCCGTGGCCGCCGCGCGTTTGACCATGATGGCCTCGACAATTTTGGCGGCAAGTTCGGGCTTTTCCGCGAGCGCTTTCTTGGCGGCGTCCTTGCCCTGGCCGATGAGCGCGCCGTCGAATTGAATCCACGCGCCCTTCTTTTCCACGGCTCCGCAGTCAATGCCCACGTCGAGAATGCTGCCTTCCTTGTCAATGCCATGATTATAGATGATGTCGAACTCGGCCTCGGCGAACGGCGGGGCCACCTTGTTCTTCACGATCTTCACGCGGGTGTGGTTGCCGTAAACATTGCCGGAGGCGTCCTTGAGCTGATCTTTGCGACGGATGTCCATGCGCACGCTGGCGTAGAACTTGAGCGCCTTGCCGCCGGGCGTGGTCTCGGGATTGCCGAACATCACGCCGACTTTTTCGCGGAGCTGGTTCGTGAAAACGCACGTCGTCTTGGACTTGCTCAAAATCGCGGTGAGTTTGCGCAGCGCCTGGCTCATCAACCGCGCTTGCATGCCCATCGTGGCCATGCCCATTTCGCCCTCGAGTTCCGCCTTCGGCACGAGCGCGGCGACGGAGTCCACGACAATGACATCCAGCGCGTTCGAACGGGCAAGCGTTTCACAAATCGTCAATGCTTCTTCGCCGCTGTCTGGCTGGGAAACGAGCAGGTCATCCAGATTCACGCCGAGTTTCTTGGCGTAGCCGGGATCGAGCGCGTGTTCCGCGTCAATGAACGCCGCCAAGCCGCCGCCCTTTTGCGCGTTGGCGATGACGTGCAGCATCAGCGTGGTTTTGCCGGAAGATTCCGGCCCAAAAATTTCCACGACGCGGCCGCGCGGCAGTCCGCCAACGCCGAGCGCGAGGTCAATCGCCAGCCCGCCCGTCGGAATCACTTCGATCTTTTTCAGCGCATGGGCGTCGCCGAGGCGCATGATGGCGCCGTCGCCGTAGGCTTTGGTGATGGAGGAAATCGCGGCGTCCAGCTCGCGTTCGCGGCTGGCGGCAGCCTTGGCGTCGGCTGCGGGCTTTTCAACGGACTTTTCGGAGGTTTTTTCAGCGGATTTGGCGGCCATAAATCAGTCGGATTGGATTGTTTTAATTGTGGAAGCGACGTTAGTGAACTTCAAGGGAATAGTCAAACGCCGATGCCGGTTGCCGGTGGATCCCGAAACATGACAAAACTGTAATGGTGTTTTTGCTGGCGGCGGCAAAGCTTTGGCGTTAAACCGCCTTTCATGAAATTAATTTTATGCTGCACTCTGGCCGCTGGCATCCTCCTGGCGGGCAACGCGCCTGGCGCTGATTTTCAATATAAACTGACCAACACCATCCCCGTGGTTGGCAACGGCGGCTGGGACTATCTTTCGGTGGACGAGGCGGCGCGGCGTCTTTATGTCAGCCACGGCAACGAGATCGTCGTCCTTGACCTCGACCTGGGTGAGGTCGTGGGCACCATCACCAACACACCCGGCGTCCATGGGATAGCGCTCTGTCCGGACCTTGGCCTCGGCGTGACCAGCATCGGCCGCGAAAACCAGGCGGGCATTGTGGATTTGAACACCCTCCAAACACTTTCCAAAGTGGCCACGGCGGAGGGGCCCGACGGAATGCTTTATGATCCCGGCCAGCAGGAGGCGTATCTTTTCTGCGGCCGTGCCCGGGCCGCCACGGTCGTAAACGTGAAAGCCGGCAAAGTCGTCGCCACCATCCCGCTTGCCGGCCGGCCGGAATTTGGCGCGGTGGATCCCGCCGCCGATCGTGTCTATGACAACATTGAAGACAAAAGCGAAGTGGCCGTGATTGACACCCAATCCCATCAAGTCGTCACCAACTGGCCCTGCGCGCCCGGCGAAGAACCTTCCGGCATGGCGATTGACGCCAAAAACCATCATCTGTTTATCGGCTGCCGGAACAAGCTGATGGTGCTGATGGACAGCACCAGCGGGAAAGTGCTCGACACCCTGCCGATTGGCGAAGGCGTGGACGCCTGCAAGTTTGATCCCGACACGCATCTGGTGTTCGCCTCCTGTGGCGATGGCACCACGACGATCGCCAAGGTGAACGAGGACACCTCGCAGTTGAAACTGATCCAAACCTTGCAGACGGAACGCGGCGCGCGGACGATGGCCGTGGACCCGGTGGAGCACAACATTTTTCTCGCCACGGCGAAGTTCGCCGCGCCGGCGGAGGGACAGCGCCGCGGAAAAATGGTTCCGGGATCCTTCAAGATTCTGGTTTACGGGCCGCGATGAGAAATGACAGGAAATTCTCTGCGGTTCATGACCGGGTCATGGAACTGTGTTTGACTGACGACGCGGAAATGATCCGCGAATCACAAAACACCAAATGAAATGCAAACTCATCAGTGGCGGATTGCTGTCAGCGGCGCTCGTGGCGATCAGTGTCAGCGGATGCGCCTCGGAAAAATCGGAGCCGGCGGAAATGCGGGCCAGGCGAAAATCAGCCGGGAACAGGCGCAACAGACCGCGCTCGCCCGCGTGCCCGGCGGCTCGGTGAAGGACGCGGAACTGGAAAAGGAGAAAGGGCTGCTGATCTGGTCGTTTGACATCGCCACGCCGGACTCGAAAAACATCACTGAAATCGCCGTGAACGCCATCACGGGCGGCGTGGTCTCCCTCGAACACGAAACGCCGGCACAGCAGGCGAAGGGAAAAGACTAACCGATCGTCTGGCCGGCGGCTCAAACATTTCCCGTTTCAGCCGCTGTCCATCCAAGCATTATTGATTCAGGCTCATTCTGGGCGTCAAAGACGAAAAGAAAGCCTCCCGTTCGTCCGCAAAATGTTTTCCAAATGACAAATGTTTAATGGCTGGTTTACGGCGCTGTAATCCAAATGTGATTTCATCAGCACGCAGTCAAACGTCCGGCTCAAACTCCGGCCGCAACAAAAACAACCAAAGAGAAATCTAAACATATGGAAAAAATGAAAACGATAAACGTAGCCGGCCCGTTGCTGGTCGCGGTCGTGCTGACAACCAGTTTCTGGGCGATGGCGGACGAAAACGTTCCCCTGAACAAACTCCCGGCGGCCGTCCAAACCACCTTGAAACAAATTGCCGGCAACAACAAGCTGGAGGGTTGTGATGCGGAGGTGGCCAATGGGAAAGCGACTTATGAAGCTGACTTCAAGGTCAAGGGGAGCGATTGTTCGGTCACCCTGAACGAAGCCGGCGACGTGCTGGAACGGGTGCTTGATGCGCCGCTCAACATCGTGCCCACGATGGTTTTGGAGGCGGCCCAAAAAGCCCATCCGGGCGGCAAATTCGGCGAATCGGAAATCCACAACAAAGATGGCCGGTTGTTTTATGTTCTGGAAGTCCACGCCGGTGCGGACACCTTTGACGTGTCCTTGGACGCCGGCGGCAAGGTCATTGCCGACGAAAAAGACATGGATTAACCGGCCCCACCGGTTCCGCAGGAACACCCCGGACTGCCGCCGGTTGGGTTGGGCGGCGGTTTTCTTGCTTACCCCGGTCGCAATAGTAGATTAGGCTCGCATCCATGCGCATCCTCGTCGTCGAAGACGAAAAGAAAACCGCGTCGTTCATCCGCAAGGCGCTGCAGACCGAAGGCTTTGCGGTGGACGCGTGCGGCAACGGCGAGGACGCGCTGGCCGCCGCCGGCACGACGCCGTTCGACGTCATCGTGCTCGACATCATGCTGCCGGGCCGCGATGGCTTGAGTGTGCTGCGCCTGTTGCGGGAACTCGGTAGTAAAATTCCCGTGCTGCTGCTCTCGGCGCGCGGCGAAGTCAACGAACGGGTGGAAGGTTTGAACGCCGGTGCCGACGATTACCTGCCCAAACCGTTTGAACTGGCTGAACTGGTTGCCCGCGTGCGCGCGCTCACCCGCCGCAGCGGCGAAACCAAATCCACCCTCCTGCGCGTGGCCGACCTGACCCTGGACACGCTCACCCACAAGGCGCAGCGCGGCACGTCCACCATCGAGCTGACGGCGCGGGAGTATCGGTTGCTGGAACATCTCATGCGCTCACCGGGCCGGCTCTGTGGCCGCATGATGATTCTCGAAAAGGTCTGGGACTATGATTTCGATCCCGGCACAAACCTCGTGGATGTTTATGTCCGCCGGTTGCGCGAGAAAATTGATGCGGACTTTGAACCCAAGCTGCTTCACACCGTCCGGGGCGCGGGCTATATGTTGAAGGAAACGCCATGACGATTCGCACCCGTTTGAGCCTGTGGTATGCCACCATCATGTTTGCCGCGCTGATGGTGATGGGCGTCCTGCTCTATTACCAGCTCATCATCGAGCCCCGGCTGCAAGCCCGCCACCATCATCATGAGCAATACGAAGATGCGGTTGACCCGGACATATTTGAGGACGTGACGGGCATCGTGCTCTGGTGCGGGGTGCCGGCGGCGCTGCTCGGCCTGGCTGGCGGCTGGTGGCTGATGAAAAAATCTCTCGCGCCAGTGGCGGGCCTCACCCTGGCGGCGGAGAAAATCAGCGCGCACAATTTGAACGAGCGCCTGCCCCGCACCCGCAACGGCGATGAGTTGGACCGGCTGACCGAGGTGTTCAACAGCATGCTGGCACGCCTTGACGATTCATTCAACCGCATCCGCGAATTCACCCTCCACGCCTCGCACGAACTCAAGACGCCGCTGACCATTCTGTGCGGCGAGACGGAGACCGAGCTGCGCGACGAATCGCTTCCGCCCGCGCAACGCGAACGCGCCGCCAGCCAACTGGATGAATTGCGCCGCCTCGCCCGCATCGTGGACGGCCTCACCCTGCTCGCCAAGGCCGATGCCGGCCAGATCACGCTGGCGCTGGAACCGGTGTCCCTCGACGAACTGGTGCGCGACAACTTCGCCGACGCCCAGATTCTCGCCGAGCCGCATGGCATCCAGGTGGCGCTCGAAACCTGCGAGGCGTTGTCCGTGCGCGGCGACCGCCACCGGCTGCGCCAGTTGTTGTTGAACCTCGCGGACAACGCGGTGAAATACAACCAGCCCCAAGGCCGCGTGACGATCAATCTGCGCCGCCACGGGAATTTCGCCGAATTCACCATCGCCAACACCGGCGCGGGCATTGCGGGTGAAAATCTGGCCCGGGTGTTTGACCGTTTTTTCCGCGGCGATCCGGCGCACAGCAACACCGTGGACGGCTGCGGTCTCGGCCTGAGCATCGCGCAATGGATCGTTGCCGCGCATCACGGAACCATCAAGATCCAATCTGAAACGCCCAATGCAACCACCGTCACCGTCCGGCTGCCGCTGGACCCGAAGTAAATGAAACATTCAACATTCAACATTCAACATTCAACATTTAATGGCTGGGCGGGGCGTTCCGGGAATCCCGCCGCCGGACCCGCCCAGAACGGCGCGCGCGGCGCGACGCGCCCGGTCGTAATCGTTGAGCGTTGGAAGTTGAAGGTTGGATGTTGGATGTTATCCGCCCTGCTCCTGTTTGCCGCCGGCTGCACCACATATCATCCCGAACCGATCTCCCCGGCGAAAACCGCCGCCGCTTTTGAGGCGCGTTCGTTGACCAACCCGAACTTGTGCGCGTTCCTGGAAACCAACCGGGTTGCCGTTCCCGCTCCGGGTGCGGCCTGGGATTTGAAACAGCTCACGCTGGTGGCGTTTTACTACCAGCCGACGCTGGCCGAGGCGCGGGCGCAATTGCTCGCGGTCCAAGCCGGGGAAATCGCGGCGGGTCAGCGCCCGAACCCAACCGTGTCGGTAACGCCGGGCTATGACACCCAGATTCCCGGCAACTTCAGCCCGTGGCTGGTGCCCTTGAGTTTTGACATTCCGATTGAAACCGCCGGCAAGCGCGGCAAGCGGGTTGCCGAAGCCAGACATCTGGCCGAGGCTGCGCGTTGGAACCTGGTCGGCACGGTCTGGTCGGTGCGCAGCCGCATCCGCATGGCCCTGCTCAATCTCTACGCCGCGCGGGAAACCGGGGCGCTGCTCGCCCGGCAGGAAACGGCGCAGAGCAACGTCGTCCGGCTGCTCGAAGGCCAGTTGGCCGCCGGGGCGGTGTCGGATTTTGAGACCACGCAGGCGCGTGTGGCCATGGAAACCACGCAACTGGCCCGGCAGGACGCCATCGGCAAATTCCAGCAGGCCCGCGTGGAACTGGCCGGCGCGCTCGGGCTGCCGGTGCGCGCGCTGGCTGGCGTGAACCTTTCCTTTGCCGGCTTGGATCAGTTTCCCCGCGACCTCACCCAACCCGAAATCCGCCGCCAGGCGCTGTTGAACCGCGCCGACGTGCGCGGCGCGCTGGCCGAATACGCCGCCAGCCAGGCCACCCTGCAACTGGAAATCGCCAATCAATATCCCGACCTCCATCTGGGACCGGGTTACGCCTGGAACAACGGCAATGCCGGCGACAGCCAGTGGTCGCTGGGCCTGACGCTCACCCTGCCGCTGCTGAACCACAATCAAGGGCCGGTGGCCGTGGCCGAAGCGAAACGGAAGCAGGCCGCCGCGCATTTTCTTTCGGTGCAAGCCGGCGCCATCGGCGGCATTGACAGCGCGCTGGCCGCTTACGATACGGCCTTGCACCAATCCGCCACGGCGAAACGGTTGTTGGATAATTTGCAGAAACGGCTGGCTTCCGTCCGGCAACAGGAACAGGCGGGGGCCGTTGCCCCGCTGGCCGTGGCCAGCGCGGAAGTGGAATTTGACATTGGCAGTCAAAGCCGGCTGGATGCCTTGATCAAAGCGCAGCAATCACTCGGCCAGTTGGAGGACGCCGTGCAGAGTCCTTTGACCTTATTGCCATCGTTGGTCCAAGCAGGAGAAAATTTCCCGGTAAAACATTCAAAATGAAACAAAAATCAACTCTCATCAAGTTCGTCGTTGCGACCGGCTTCGGCCTGTGCGCCTGGGCCTTCGTGAACTCGTTCGACGTCACCCGCGCCGCCGGAGCAGACAGCACCGATGCCAACGCCACGGTGGTCAGCGTGCAGGTCGGCCAGCTCAAGCGCATGACATTGCACCGCTACGTTACTGGTTACGGCTCAGTTGGGCCAGCCCCCGCATCAGCGGACGAACCGGCCGCCGATGCTCCGCTGGCCGCGCCGGTTGCCGGCGTGGTGGCCAGGGTCAACGTCTTCGCCGGCCAGCAAGTCAAGGAAGGCGAGGTTTTGATGGAATTGAATTCCGGCGCCACGACCTTTGCGCTGGCAAAGCAGGAACTGGAGCGGCAGAAAAAATTGTTTGATCAGCACAACGCATCGTTGAAGGCGTTGCAGGATGCCCGGGCGCAACTGGATTCACTGCGGGTCACCGCGCCGCTGTCCGGCACCGTTACGCGACTCGACATCAAGCCCGGTCAGGCAGTGGATGCCAGCACCATCGTGGCGGAGGTAATGGATTTGAAATGGTTGGTGGTCAGCGCGGAAATTCCCGCTGCGGAAGCCGACCAAATGAAAGTGGGCGAGGCTGTCCAGGTGCTCACCGATCCACCAGTGGACGCGAAGCTCTCCTTTGTCAGTTCAACGGTGGACGCCAGCAATGACACGGTGCGGATCCGGGGCGGTTTGCCGGCTGCCAGCCATTTGCGCCCGGGACAATTTGTTTCCTTGCGCGTCGTTACCGGCGTTCAC
>JAJXXI010000386.1 GCA_021781185.1 bacterium | reverse complement strand
GAATTGACGGCTTTGATTGACCTCGGCACGAATGGCGAAGTGGTGGTCGGTCATCGCGACCGGTTGTTATGCACGTCCACCGCTGCGGGTCCTGCCTTTGAAGGCGCGCGGATTTCCATGGGCATGCGCGCAGCGACCGGAGCCATCAGCGAAGTGAGAGTGGAGGACAACTTTGTTTCCTGCCGCGTCATCGGCGGTGGCGAACCGCGCGGCCTGTGCGGCAGCGGATTGGTGGATGCGGTGGCGGCGGGTCTGGAACTGGGATGGATTCTTCCGAGCGGCCGCATGGCCAATCGCACTGAAATGCTGCTGGCCGGGAATGTCCGCCTGCTCGCCTCGGATGTGCGCGAGCTGCAACTGGCCAAGGGTGCCATCGCCGCCGGACTGCGGCTGCTGGCGCGGCAATTCGGCGCTGAGCCGACTGACCTCCGGCAGTTGCATCTGGCCGGAGCGTTCGGCAACTACATCAGCCGCGCGAGTGCCCGCCGGATCGGCCTGCTCGGCCTGCCGCTGGACCGCATCCGGCCCGCCGGCAACACGGCGCTGCTCGGTGCCAAACGGGCGTTGTTTGAGGAGCCGGCGGCGTGGGACGCCCTCGCCCGCCGCGTGGAACACGTCTCGTTGAACGAAGATACCGGTTTTCACGACTCCTACGTGGAAGAAATGCAGTTCCCGGCGCACTCGTTTTGAATCGCATCCGGCCGCGTCAAAGAAATAGTTTACCGGGCTGGATACTTCCTTGCCTGTCATAGGTTGAGAACTAGAATGGCCGTCATGCATTATCTGATGCCCCAACACTGCAAATGAGCGCACGACCGAATGGATTGTTAACTTGGAATACTGGAGAGATCGCTGCTTCGCTGAAAATCGGCGAGCCGGATGTGCGCGAATATTTTACCGATGGCAGGCGGGTAAGCTTCATTCTGGAGCGGCGGCTGGCTTGCGAGGTGATCAAAGGCAAACTGGCTCCGAGTGAAGGCGCGGGATACGATCTGCTTGATTCAAACGGGCGAAAATGGGGAGTCCGCAGCATCACCCGTGGCGGCATTTATTTTTGCCCAAGCTACATGGTGGGTTCGGGTCGCTCATTTGACCGGCAAGGATTTCTCGACAAGCTTGGTGAAATCGGAGGATACATCATTTCCGACGTGGAATCGTTCCTGAACATTCCCTTTTGGATTTTGCCCAAGACAACGGTTCAAAACTGGTGGGATGCGGGCAGGCTGGGTTCCGCCACCAAGATTTCCCGGGCCGTTGCTCTGAAGCTACTGGAGTCTCTGTGATGAGAACGGCCACGGAAATTTTGGAATCACCCGGGTATCGTCCCGCTTCCGAGGCGGGCGTTGCGCAACGATTGGAAGCGGAACTGGCCGGGTTTGACCATTTTGGCAAATCAACGGTGAGAGATTCGTTGGCGGCGGATGGTGTTGGGGCCATTCCCTTGTTCATCAATGAATTTTGGACTTCCAAGCAGCGAGCCGCTTCCAGGTTGCATGAAATTTCCTATCGGGCCTGCTTCAAGCCGCAACTGCCGCGTTTCTTCATTGAGCGGCTGACACGGCCGGGAGAGGCTGTTTATGACCCATTCATGGGCCGAGGCACAACCTTGGTGGAAGCGGCGCTGCTCGGTCGAACACCATTGGGCTGCGATGTCAATCCGTTGAGCGACATTCTGGTCCGTGCCCGGCTGAATCCCCCCCGGCTTTCCGAGATTGAAGGGCGGCTCAAAGAAATCAATTTTGGGGATGCGGATGAATGCCCCGAACCTCTGCTGGCGTTTTACCATCCGGAAACATTGCGGGAAATCTGTTCGCTCAAGCGATACTTGCTGCGCCAAAAAAAGCGCGGGGCGCTGGATAATGTGGATTATTGGATTTGGATGGTCGCGACCAACCGGCTCACCGGTCATTCGCCGGGATTTTTTTCCGTTTACACGCTGCCACCGAACCAGGCTGTGTCGGTTGGTGCGCAACTCAAAATCAATGAAAAGCGGAAGCAAACGCCGCCCCGCCGCCATGTGCCGGACTTGATTTTGCGCAAGAGCGGGCAATTGCTGGCGGATTTGGACGACAGCATCCTTCAACAGCTTTCAACCAGCGGAACGGATGCCCTGCTTCTAACCCGAAGCGCCAAAGACACGCCACAAATCCGATCAAACTCCGTGGCTTTGGTGGTCACTTCGCCTCCGTTTCTGGATGTGGTGGACTACGAAATAGACAACTGGCTGCGGGCGTGGTTTTGCGGCGTGGACACGGCAAAGCAAACCATCTGGCAGATCAAAAATTTGAGCGACTGGGAAAATGGTATGGGCAAAGTCATGTTTGAAATCCGCCGGGTTTTGCAACCGGGCGGCTGGCTGGCCTTTGAGGTGGGCGAGATCCGCAGCGGCAAACTAAAACTGGAGACGTCCGTGCTGAAGGTTGGCGTTGAAGCCGGGCTGCACCCCGTTCTTGGTTTGATTAACGATCAGGTTTTCACCAAGACCTCGAACTGCTGGGGCGTTCACAACCTCAAAAAAGGGACGAACACCAATCGGATTATCCTGTTCCAAAAGCTCAGTGATTTCTGATGCTTCTGGCGCTTGCATGGTTTCAACATGATTTCCCTCTCCGAAATCCACCCTGCCGGCACCGACCTGGTTTCCCAGGTCACGGACATCTTTTCGCCGACGGGCATTTTGTCGCGCGCAAAAAACTTTGAGTTCCGGCCGCAGCAGCAGGAAATGGCCGTGGCCGTGGCGCGGGCGCTGCAAAACCAGGAGCATCTCGCGGTCGAGGCCGGCACCGGTGTCGGCAAATCGCTGGCGTATCTGATTCCGGCCATCCTGTTTGCCGTGGCGCAGAAGAAAAAGGCCGTCGTCTCGACGCACACGATCAATTTGCAGGAGCAGCTCACGGAAAAGGACCTGCCGATGCTCACCGGGGTGCTCGGTTCACTGCCGGAGCCGGTGAAGTTCAGCTATGCGATGCTCAAGGGCCGGGCGAATTATCTCTGCACGCGCCGGCTGCAAAAAGCGATGCAGCAGAGCGGCAACCTCTTCACCTCGTCCGAGGCCGAAGAATTGCAGCGCATCTACGAGTGGTCGAAGGAAACCAAGGACGGCAGCCTGTCGGACTTTGAGATCGAGCCGGATCCGAAAGTCTGGGCGCAGGTTTGCTCCGAGCGCGGGCTGTGCTCGCCGAAAACCTGCGGGCACCAGTCGGATTTTGCGCGCGACCACGATGTCTGCTTTTTCCAGCGCGTGCGGAACCGGATTTTGTCGGCGGAGGTCATCGTCTTGAATCACACGTTGTTTTTCACGCTGCTTGGCGGCGTGGACGAGGAGATGGCGGGCGGCATATTGTTCAAGAACGACTTCGTGGTTTTCGACGAGGCGCACACGATGGAGAGCGTCGCCTCGCGGCACATCGGCTTGAGCGTGTCCAGCGGGCAGGTGCGCTATTCGCTGAACCGGTTGTGGAATCCCAAGACGGAAAAGGGACTGCTCGCCACGTTGCGCCAAGGCAAGGCCGTGAAGCTTGTCTCGGACATCTTGAGCGAATCCGACAAGTTTTTTGGAAACGTTGAGGCTGCGTGTGAGGAGATTCAAGCGGCGACCAGGCCGAAATTCTCCGGTGGTGAATCCAACTCCGCCCGGCGGCGCGAATGGAAGGAACTGCGCATTCGTCGCGCGGAAATCGTCAAAGACAATGTCACGCTGCCGATCCAGCGGCTGCGCGAGGCGGTGAGCGAACTGGTCAAGACGAGCGATGACAAGGAAATCGGCCAGGAACTCATCGAGTGCAACCGGCGGCTGGGCGAATTGAAACTGGAGGTGGCGGAATTCCTGAGCCAGGAGGCGGACGACCACGTTTATTGGGTGGAACGCGGCGGCAAAACGCAGCGGAACCTTTCGCTGAATGCCGCGCCGGTGGACGTGGCGGAATTTCTGCGGCGACGGCTGTTTGAGGCGGACACCAGCGTCATCATGACCAGCGCCACGCTGGCGACCTCTGTCAATCCGAATACCGCCGCACAAAATCCCCGCTCGAAATCGGCCGCCGCACAAAGCGGTTTGAATTATTTTTCCCGCCGCGTCGGCTGCGAAACCGCCACGCAATTGCAGGTGGGCACGCCGTTTGATTACGAGCGGCAGATGAAATTGTTCGTCGCCAAGAAAATGCCCGACCCGCGCGAGCGCGGTTACGCCGAGGCGCTGGAACACTGGATCGAATATTTTGTGAAGCAGACGCATGGCAAGGCATTCGTGTTGTTTACCAGTTACAAATTGATGCAGGAAGTCGCGGACCAGATGCGGCGGTTTTTTGAGAAATTAAAAATTGAACTTTTTGTGCAGGGCACCGGCATGCCGCGCTCGATGATGTTGGAAAAGTTCAAGGAAGACGTGGACTCGGTGCTGTTCGGCACGGACAGTTTCTGGCAGGGCGTGGATGTGCCGGGCGAGGCGTTGAGCAACGTGATCATCACGCGCCTGCCGTTCGCCGTGCCGGATCATCCGTTGATCGAGGCGCGCATCGAGGCGATCGAGGCGCGCGGCGGGAATTCCTTCGGCGAATTTTCCCTGCCCGAGGCGATTCTGAAGTTTCGCCAGGGCGTGGGCCGGTTGATCCGCACCAAGACGGACACGGGCATCGTGGTGATTCTGGACAACCGCGTTTTGACCAAGCAATACGGCCAGGCGTTCCTCGACGCGCTGCCGAAATGTCCGGTGGAGATAGTTTGAAAAACCGGGCGGAAACGCGAAGGGCCGAAAGCGCGAACTACGAACCGGGCTTGGCCCCGGCTTTGCCTTCACCACTCAGTTGCAACGCTGATCTCGTGCCGGGTTTTGACGGCGGAATCGCTGCGGGACCGAGTCCCTGATCCCACTTCTTGGAGCATTCCGGGCACATGCCATGCGTCGTCCGCG
Organism: bacterium; assembly: GCA_021781185.1. Taxonomy (GTDB): domain Bacteria; phylum Verrucomicrobiota; class Verrucomicrobiia; order Limisphaerales; family UBA11358; genus UBA11358. Next base: position 3,416 of record JAJXXI010000386.1, on the reverse strand, counting down.
TGGCGAAGTTGGATTTGAAATAGTCCTCCATGGCCATCCATTCACCGTGGTGGCAGGCCTTGCGGCACCAACTGCATATCCGGAGAAATTCCTCAAGGTAATGCAGCCGCCTCAGTATTTTCTTGGTCACCCAATAAACCCACGACCAGACCAATAATATGACGATGGTCCGCAGGATTGCCCGATGCCAGTCGGGGGCGAAGGGTTCGCCGAAAAGATAATGCGGAATCCGCAACAGCTCCGTCAGCCACGAAAGCACAATCATCAACGAGAAGCCGAAGGCCTCGTTCCACAAGATGGAATTCCATCGCTCCTTGGTTTTATTCATGAACTCAAATTTTGATGATTCTGGTTGCGCCAAAAATAGTTGTCCAGAAAAAGCATGCCTGCCTCCTCGCTGCCAGGCGGCGGCAAACCGTCTGCCGAAACGCCCGGGAAAATTGTCCAGGCCGGTTTCTTCGCTTGTGTGGCTCTGGTGCGCTTGGTAGCTTGAGTCGTCAGTTTTTCTCCTGACTGTCCGATGGTGTAATGGTAACACAGCGCCCTTTGGAGGCGTTATTCATGGTTCGAATCCATGTCGGACAGCCAATCCCACTTTCCCCGTTCACGCCCTGTTCACCGGGCAATGCGGTCGGCCGGGGAAATTGATTTTATCAGTGTGCTTCCCTGTTCATCTATGGTTCAATCCTTGGGTGAACATTTTGAATTTGAATCCCGACTCGGACATCGGTGCGAGCGCCTGGCTGGTGGAAATGGACCAGCACCGCATTCTGCTGGACGCGGGGATGCACCCGAAGCGCGATGGCCGGGACGCGCTGCCGCGCTACGGCAAGACGGGCACGCACGACCTGGATGCCATTGCCATTTCCCATTGCCACCACGACCATGTCGGGTCGCTGCCGGTGGCGTTGAAGCGTTTTCCCAAGGCGCACATCTTGATGACCGAACTGAGCTATCTGATCTCGGAACGCGTGCTGCACAATTCGGTGAATGTAATGACCCGCCAGCGCGACGAGCTGGGCATCAAGGAATATCCGCTGTTCACGCACGATGAAGTGGATGAGATCTCGGCGTTTTTCCAGGGCTGCAAATACAATCGTGAAATCGAGTGGGGTGCCTTCCATAAATCCCGCAGCGGCATACCCTCTCCCACGCTGGAATTTTTCGACGCGGGCCACACGCTCGGCTCCGCAGGCATGCTGCTGCGCGGGAAGAATGAAACGCTGTTTTACACGGGCGACGTGTGTTTCCGCGACCAGACCATTTTGAAGGGGGCGCGGTTTGGAGAGGTGAAGGCGGATGTGTTGATCATGGAAACGACCCGCGGCAACCGCGAGGTGCCGCCGGATTTCTCGCGGGAAAAGGAAATCGAGCGGTTGGTGGCGGCGATCCATGAAGGGCAGAAAAAAAAGGGCTGCGTGATGATCCCGGCGTTCGCCCTGGGCCGGACGCAGGAAATCCTCGCGCTGCTGGCGCTGCTGATGCGGGAGGGGAAATTAAAGCAGCAGCCGGTTTACATCGGCGGACTCGGCCGGGTGTTCACGGAGATTTACGACATCGAGGCGCACCGCACGCACCGGCAGCATACGAATTTGCAGTTGAACGAGGCGCTGGAACTCATTGTCCTGGAAAAAGGCGCGGCGGAATCCATGAAGCTGAGCGGCGGAAAAATTTTTGTCATCACGGCCGGCATGATGAGCGAGAACACGGCGGCGCACGATCTCGCCAAGCGAATGATCGGCGACGAGCGACAGAGCATACTTTTTGTCGGCTATGCGGATCCGGATTCACCCGCCGGACATTTGAAGGCGGCGAAGCAAGGGGAGACCTTTGTCTTCAGCCCCAGCGCCGGGCGTGTGACCAAAACCTGCGAGGTGAAGGAGTTTGACCTGACGGCGCATGCGAACCGCGAGGAGTTGCTGGAGTTTGTCGGACAAGTCTCACCCCGCACCATCCTGCTGGGCCACGGCGATGATCCGGCGCGCAATTGGTTCGGGCAGCGCATCCATGAGTGCTGGCCCAAAATCCAGGTTTACCAGCCGCAACCAGGCAAGATGCTAGCGGTTTGATGTGCGCCAAGAGCCGCAGGAGCCAAAAAACAAAACGCCGGACGAAGCGGTGCGTCCGGCGTTTTGACGTTGGGCCTGTCAGTGAGTGGGCCCGTTGACGATGTTGGCCAGGTTGAAAATGGGCAGGAACATGCAGACCACCATGCTGCCAATGACCACGCCCAGAAACACGATCAGGAGCGGTTCGATCAAGGACATGAGCCCGGAAAGCGTGGTTTCAATCTCCTCGTCGAGGAAGTTGGAGACGCGTTCGAGCATGGAGTCAATATTACCTGTTTGTTCGCCGGCGCTGATCATGCGGATGATCATGCTGGGGAAAACTGGGTTTTTGCCGAGCGCGGCGGAGATGCCTTCGCCGCGTTCGATGTCGGTGGCGGAGTTTTTGATGGCCTTCTCCATGACGGTGTTGCCGACCGTCTGGGAGACAATTTGCAGGACTTCGAGAATCGGCACCCCGCTGCGAATCAATGAGGACAGGGTGCGGGTAAAGCGGGCGAGACAGATTTTGTGGGCGATGGCCCCAAAAATGGGCAGTTTGATGCGCTGCTTGTCCCAAAAATCACGGCCGTTTTTGGTTTTGATGTAGGAAAGCCAGCCCCAGACGGCCAAACCCGCAAGGACAATAAGGTAAATCAAATAATGTTGGACCACCTCGCTGATGCTAATCATGACCTCGGTGGGCGCGGGCAGCTTGGCCCCGAATCCAGAGTAAACTTCCTTGAAGGTGGGAATAACCCGGACCAGCAGGAACACGGTGATGACGACCGCCACCACGGACACCACGGTGGGATACATCAGGGCGGTTTTCACTTTTTTGCGGAGCCGCTCGCTGTTTTCCAAATAAGTGGCGAGCCGGCCCAGAATTTCGGAGAGCAAACCGCCCTTTTCGCCGGCGGCCACCATGGAAACATAAAGCTTGTTGAACGCCTTGGGGTGCTTGATCAAGGCCTCGGAAAAACTTTCCCCGCTCTCGACCCGGGTGCAGACATCGCGAATCGTGTCGCGCATGATTTTGTTCGGGGTCTGTTCCGCCAGGGCTTGCAGGGCCTGCACAATGGCGATACCGGCGTCAATCATTGTGGCCAGTTGCCGCGTGAAAACGACCAGGTCATTCAACGCCACCTTGCCGCCCTTGGTCTGGCCGCGTTTGGCGATGCGCTCCCGGATGTCCACCACCAGCAAATTGCGGTTCAACAAGGCGGCGATGGCCGCCTGCTCGGTGCCGGCTTCGACGGTGTTGCGAATTTCGCGGCCGGAGGCCGTCTCCCGGGCGGTATAGGCGAATATGGGCATAACTTTATGGTGCTGGATGATTCAATGTGTCCTGATGGCAAACGCAATTCTTTC
>JAJXXI010000458.1 GCA_021781185.1 bacterium | reverse complement strand
TCGATGCCGGGCTTCACGTTGGGGTGAATTTCGGCTACCATTTATGCCGGTCATTTGCCGCCGAACTGGAAACCGGCGTGCTCTGGAATTCCATCAACGCAATCAATGGCAACCATCCTTCATCCGTGGGCGGCAGTGCGGACCTTTACCAAATTCCCGTGCTGGCCAATCTCGTTTACCAGCCGCTGCACGGTGCTTTTGTTCCCTTCGCCAGTGTGGGCGTCGGCGGGGTGGCGGGCATGTTTGATTCCTCCAGCCTTGCGCTCTTTGGCCCGGCGGCAAATTACAGCGACATGAATTTCGTTTTTGCCTATCAGGCGACGTTGGGATTCAAGTATGCCGTGAGCGAACACTTCGAACTGGGACTGGCCTACCAGTTCCTTGGCACCACCGGGAACGATTGGAGTGATCATGGTGTGCCGTTCAAAACGGATGGAGTCGTGACTCATTCCATCATGGCCACATTAACCTGGCGGTTTTGAATGAACAGACGAACGAGTTTGAGAATTTAATTAAAAAACATATGCGCCATCTGACGACCATCACCCGGTTATTGCTCGCGATGGCAGTGGTGTTGGCGGGCGTCTCCGCCGTTCGCGCCCAATCCTCGAATAAATTGTGGTTTGTCACCTACAGCGGTCAGCCGACGCCGAGCTTGGATGTCTCGGTGCGCAGTGTGATGACGGCCGGAACCGCCGCTGCTCTGGTCACCGGGTCCGCGAGCAATTTCGTAGCGCAGACGGATTTTCACGGCTTCAACTCGCCCTATGATATCGCCGTGGATCCGGCCATGGGCAAGGTCTATGTGCTGGACAATAATGTGCAAGACGGCGCTCAAGCTGGGGGGGGGCAATATGTTTATTCGTTTAACCTGAGCGGCACGTCTGCGCAAATCGCCGCCAGCCAGAAAATCATTTACACCGTGCCCGTTCCGGCGGCGGATGTCAGCGCCGGTCTTTATCCGCTCGTTTCGGGCATCGCCTTGGACCCGGCTCGCCATCACCTCTATTTCAATCAGTATGACGTTATCTCGGCCACCAATTCCTTCATAGGCCGCCTGGATTTAGCCACCAGCACCAACAGCAATGTTCACGCCTCCAGCGGTGGCAATCCAGCGCTGCAAACTTTATATGTCGGCCAGATTCCGGGGCAGGGGACCCTGGCGGTTGATGCCACGAATGTTTACCTCGGAGCCATCAACGGAACTGCCGGCAATGCCGGCGTCTATGCTGCACCGCGTGATGGCAGCGGCTCCTTGTCGGAGATCGTCGCGGTTTCAACCGGCGACAACACATTTACCAACGGTCTCGTGAGCGGGGTCGCCAGCGATCCTCAGGACCATTTGATTTATTACCTGACGTTCAACGCGGGTTCTGTGAACTTCAATTTCAACCTCGCGCAAAACGCGCTCTGGGCCTATGACACGGTCAGTCACACCAGTCAGAAAATTGGTTCCGGTTATCCGGGTTACCCGGACAATCTGGCGCTGGACCTCTCCAATGGTCGTTATTATTTCACCTTGGGGCGAGATGGAACTGGCAACGCCAACCGAACCAATTATCAGGCGATTTACACGGGGACTTTGGGGGCGACCACTGCGCCAACCCTGCTTTATACCCCGATGTTGAGCGATTTGGATGCCGCCGGGCAGATCAATGCCGGGACAGTCGCCTTGCAGGGCATTTATGTTCAAGCACCACCGACGATCAACTTGGTGGCCAGTTCGGCCGGTTATTCGCCACTCGGTGCGCCGGTGGTGCTGGCGCCGGGATTGACAGTCAGCGATCCCAGTTCCACTCTGCTGGCGGGTGCCACCGTGGCGATTACCGGCGGCGTTCTTGCCGGTGACGGCGATGTGTTGGCGGTGATTACGAATGGCACCGTCATCTCGGCCAGTTACAACGGCGCGACGGAAACCTTGACTTTGTCGGGCAGCGATTCAGTGGCGAATTATCAGCAGGTTTTGCGGTCTCTCACCTTTCATTCCACCAATGCCGATCCTTCCCACGGCGGCACGAATAGTGTGCGAACCCTGGTCTGGACCATCACCGATGGACTGCTCGTCAGCGCCCCGGCCACGTCCACCGTCGCCATGGTGGCACCGGGCGCGCCGCTGTTCGGCCAGATTGCCATTCAGAATTCCGCGAATGGTCTGACGCTGCTGTTTACCGGCAGCGCCAATCAGTCTTACGTGGTGCAGTCCGCCGCCAAAGTGAACGGGCCGTGGGTTGATCTTTCGCCAGTATTGACCGCGAACGGGCTCGGCTTGATTCAATATCAGGATCCGACGACACCCGCTCCCGCCACCCGCTTTTACCGGGTGCGAAGCGTGGTGACGCCGTGATGGTGCTTAAATCTTCACCTTGAATTTTTCACCCTTTTTGAGCGACTGCACAAACGCCGTCATCAACTGCGGAATCAATTCCAGATCGCGCAGGCTGACGACCTCCACTGGCGAGTGCATGTAACGGTTCGGCAGGCTGATGAGCGCGCTGGCAATGCCGCCGCGCGTCCAAAAAATCACGTCCGTGTCCGTGCCGCTTGTGGCGGACATGGCCTCGTGTTGCAATGGAATTTTCTTTTTGTCCGCCACCTGTTCGAGTCGTTTTACGACTTCGGAATGATTGCAGCCGCCGTGCGTGAGCGCCGGGCCTTTGCCGACCTGGATGTCACCATGCTGCGCCTTGCTGACGGTGGGATAATCCGTGGCGTGCGTCACGTCCACGACCAGTGCGATGTCGGGCTTGAGTGAATACGCAATTTGTCGCGCGCCCAGCAGGCCGACTTCCTCCTGCACATTGGAGACGGCGCAGACTTCCGCATTGAATTTCACTTTGGATTCCTTCAACAACCGCAGCGCTTCGGCCACGGCGAACGTGCCGATGCGGTTGTCGAACGCCCGCGCCACGGCGAGGTCGCCGCGCAGAATGTCGAATTCATCCGTCAGGGTGATCGGGTCGCCGACGCGGATGAGTTTCTCCGCCTCCTTGCGGGTGCTGACGCCGATATCAATGAAAATGTCGTGAATCTTCGGCGGCTTGGGATCGCCTTCCTGCTTGGTCAGATGTGGTGCCACGTTGCCGACAACGCCCTTCACGGCACCGTCGTGCGTATGAATAAAGACCCGTTGAGCCTTGGTGATGGCGGCGTCAATGCCGCCCATGCGCCGGACGTAGATGAAGCCGTGGTCGTCAATGTAGTTCACCGCCATCGCGATTTCGTCGGCGTGCGCCGCGAGCATGATGCGCGGGCCGCCGCCCTGGTTCAGCACGGCCACGCAGTTGCCGTAGGCGTCGGAAAAAGTCTCGTCGGCAAATTGGCCGGCGTAATCGAGCCAGACGCGCTGTCCGCGGGTTTCATGCCCGGTGGGACTGGGCGTGTTGACGAGGGTTCGGAGAAAATTCAGTGATGCTTCGCGCATGACGGCAGGCTAGTCGGCAGGTGGAAAACGGCAAATGTTTTCTTCCGGCCGTCCGGAACCGGCATCCGCAGAATTGGTGATAGTGCCAATGTTGCGGTTGGGACCGGCGTGATTCAATATTCAACTTGTGACCGCCATGAATCAAAGCCGCTGGACGCGTCGTGATTTTTTAGGAACTGTCGCCGGGGCCGCCGCCGCCGCGACGTTGCCGGGCGTGTTGCGCGCGGATGATTCCAAGCCGGCACGCCAGCCGAACGTGCTGTTCATCATGTCAGACGACATGCGGGTGGAACTCGGCTGTTACGGCAGCAGGTTTCACGCAAAGACGCCCCACATTGACGCGCTGGCAAAGACGGGCGTGCGGTTCGACCGGAATTACTGCCAGTTTCCACTGTGCAATCCCTCGCGGGCTTCCCTGCTGACCGGTCGCAATCCGACGAAAACCGGCGTGCTGGGGAACCGGCAGTTTTTCCGGGAACTGCATCCGGACTGGACCAGCCTGCCGCAGCTCTTCCGGGAAAATGGTTATGTCTCCGTCCGGGCCGGGAAAATTTTCCACGGCGGGCTGGATGATCCCAAGGCGTGGCAAAGCGCCAGCGGCGGCGGGGCGGCTGAAGAAGGCGGGATGGCATCTTACAACGTCGGACACACTTTGGATGTGTCGCGCGAGGCGGAACGCACGGCGAAGGATCTGCGCTCGCCCAATCTGGCCGGTTTGTCGGCGGATGCCACCGAAGGCCGTCGTCGGGCGTTTTATTCGGACCGCATCGTGGTGCTTGATGGCATCGGCGAAGACCATGGCGATTATCGCACCGCCGACCGCACCATCGCGAATTTGCGGAAATACAAGGACCAGCCGTTTTTCATTGCCTGCGGGTTTGTCAAGCCGCACAGCCCGCCGACGGCACCGCAAAAGTTTTTTGACCTGTATAATGTGGACGACATCGAGCTGACGCCGGATTTTGCGGCCTGGCCAACGGTGCCGCCGGGTTTTCCGCGGGCGGCCATCCGGCCGAAGAATGCCGATTTGTTCATCGGTCGCGGCGCGAGCCGGGCCGAGGCGAAGGAAGTCATCCGCGCCTATCTTGCCTCGATTTCCTGGGTGGATTGGAACGTCGGCCGCGTGCTGGCGGAATTGGACCGGCTGGGGCTGCGGGAGAACACGATCGTGGTTTTCATGGCTGACCACGGCTATCAGCTCGGCGAAAAGGGGAAATGGTCGAAGGCGGGGTCGCTGTTTGAAATGGGCACGCGCGTGCCGTTTATCATATCCGCCCCCGGCATGAACGGAAACGGCACAAGCTGCACCCGCATCGTCGAGTCGCTCGATGTTTATCCCACGCTGGTGGAATTGTGCGGGCTGCCGAGGCAGCCGGAAAACGAGGGCAAGAGCCTGGTGCCGTTGCTGAAGAATCCATCCGCCGATTGGGATCATCCGGCTTACAGCGTCTGGAGCGAGGATGGGAAGACCTTGCATGGCGTCGCCGTGCGCACGGAGAAGTGGCGTTATGCCGAGTATGGCAAGGACGGAGTCAACGGCGCGATGCTGCTGGATCCGCACGCCGATCCGCTCGAAATGAAAAACCTCGCCGCCGACGCGAAGTATCAGTCCGTCTGCCAGGAGCTTTCCGCACTCACCCGGCAATACGCCGCCGGGCTGGCCTGAATCGCGGGTGTCCATGCCTTGGTGGAAGGAGGCTAAAAAACGGTTTCCATCCCGTTAAAATTTGTTATGGTCGGCAGTGTTTCCATAAAAAATCCTTTACGACCATGCGCAAATCAGGACTCTTATTTCTTTTCTCAGCCGCATCTGCCGTGTTGATTTCTGCCGTCCACGCGGCGACGCCGCCCGACTGGGAAAATCCGCAGCTCATCGGCATCAATAACGAACCGCCGCACGCGACAATGGTGGTGTGTCCGGATGCCAATACCGCGCTGGCCATCGGACCGGTGTGCAATGCCGAGCGCGTGAAGTCGCCGCTCTACCGCTCGTTGAACGGGGATTGGAAATATCATTATTCTTCCAACCAGCTTGCGCGTGTGCCGGATTTCTGGCGGCCGGGCTTCGACGATTCCAAGTGGGCGACGATTCCGGTTCCCGCCAACGTCGAGATGGAAGGCTACGGCATTCCCATTTACGTCAATATCCGTTATCCGTGGACCTGGCACGGCGTGAAACCGTCTCCTCCAATCGTTCCGCCGGACGATCCGAACAACACGGTGAATTCCTACCGCCATGCATTTGAGCTGCCCGCAGATTGGAATGGCCGCCGCGTTTTGATCACGTTCGACGGGGTGAACTCCTTTTTTTATCTGTGGGTGAATGGCCAGAAAGTCGGCATGGGCAAGGACTCGCGGACGCCGGTGGAGTTTGATCTGACGAAATATTTGAAGCCGGGCAGGAACCTGCTGGCTGTGGAGAATTTCCGCTGGTGCGACGGTTCGTATCTCGAAGACCAGGACATGTGGCGCTTGAGCGGCATCTTTCGGGACGTTTACCTGTGGTCGCCGCCGGAAGTTCACATCCGTGATTTTGAGGTGAAGACGGCTTTTGATGATCAATACCGGAACGCGAAACTCACGGCCAAATTGAAGGTGTATAATTTCAGTTCGCGTGATGCGGAGATTACGATTGCCGGCGAGTTGATTGATCCCGCTGGCGAAACGATTTTGTCGCCCTCCATGATCACCAACATTCCCGCCGGGAAGGAAATTGAAGTCGGTGGCACGACGACCATTGCTGATCCGCACAAATGGACGGCGGAAGCCCCCAATCTTTACAAGCTGCTGCTCACGTTGAAAAACGCCGACGGCAAGGTGCTGGAAGTCATTCCCGAAAATGTCGGGTTTCGCCAGGTGGAGATCAGGAACGGCGATTTGCTGGTGAATGGCCAGCGTATTCTGATCAAAGGCGTGGACCGGCATGAGTTTGATCCCGATCGCGGACAGGCGATCACGGTCGCGGACATGGTCAAGGACATCCGGATGATGAAGGCGCACAACATCAATGCTGTGCGCTGCTCGCATTATCCGAATCAACCCGCCTGGTATGACCTGTGCGACCGCTACGGCGTTTATCTGATTGACGAGGCGAACATTGAAAGTCACGGCATGGGCTACGGGCCGGAGACACTGGCGAAGGATCCGCAGTTTGCCGCCGCCCACCTGAACCGCACCGTGCGCATGGTGGAGCGTGACAAGAACCACCCGTCAGTCATCATCTGGTCGCTGGGCAACGAGGCGGGCTTCGGACCGAACTTCGAGGCGACCGCCGACTGGATTCATCAGCGCGATCCGGGCCGGCCAGTGCATTATGAGCGCGCCGGAAACGATCCGCACACCGACATCATCTGCCCGATGTATCCGAGCCCCAACACGCTGGCAAACTACGCCGCCAAACCGGAGACGCGTCCGTTCATCATGTGCGAATACTCGCACGCCATGGGCAACAGCAGCGGCGACATGTGGTCGTATTGGTCGCAGATATACACCCAGCCGCATTTGCAGGGCGGATTCATTTGGGACTGGGTGGATCAGGGGTTGCGCCAGCCACAGGGGAAACTGCCGCTGCCGCATTTTGAAAAAGTGCGGCCCGGCGACAAGACTTTCTGGGCCTACGGCGGCGATTTCGGCGACGGCACCGCGCCAAGCGATGACAATTTCTGTTGCAACGGCCTCGTCACGCCCGACCGCGAACCGCATCCGGGCTTGCTCGAAGTAGCACACATTTATCAAAACGTGCATTGCGCACCGGTTGATCTGGCCGCGCGCAAGATTGAAATCAAGAACTGGTTTGATTTTCTGAATTTGCAGGACGTCGCCACCGCGACTTGGAAGCTGACCGGCGATGGTGAAGAAATTCAGTCCGGCGACTTGGCCCTGCCGCCGCTTGCGCCGCACGCCACGGCTGAAGTTGTCCTGCCGGTGGAAGCGTTCATTCCCCAGCCCGGGGTGGAATATTTTCTGGAGGTTGATTTCCAGTTGAAGCGGGCGACCGGCCTGCTCCCGGCCGGGCATCAAATCGCCTGGGAGCAGTTCAAGCTGCCGGATGCCGCTCCCGCGCTGGTGCTGGCGGCAAATCACTTTCCGTCTTTTCTCTGGAACGCAGACGCCAAAGGACTCCAGTTAAATGGCCATGATTTTGCCATCATCATTGACCGCACCAATGGCCTGGTCTCGTGGCGCTCCCATGGAACCGAATTGATCCGCACGCCGTTGCGGCCGTCGTTCTGGCGCGCGTTGACGGACAACGACCGGGGCCGGCAGGCGGAAAAGTCCCAGGGTGTCTGGCACGAGGCGAATGATGAAATGCTGCCGCAATCGTTCAGCGCCGAACAAAAAGGCGATCATGCCGAGGCCACCGTGAGCTGGCTCCTGCCGAAGGCTGGCCGCGCTATCTGGACCACGACTTATAAAATCTATGGCAACGGCGAGGTTTGTGTGTCGGCGGATTTCAAGCCGTCGGAAACGAAGCTGCCGCCGCTGCCGCGGATGGGGATGCAGATGACGCTGCCGGCCGGATTTGACTGCGTGACGTGGCTCGGTCCCGGGCCGCAGGAGACCTATTCTGACCGCAAGGATGCTCCTGTCGGCATTTACGGTGGCACCGTGGACGCCCAGTTTTACGACGGTTATGTGAAGCCCGGAGAAACCGGCAACAAGGTGGACGCCCGCTGGGTGGCGCTCACGAACAACAAAGGCGCCGGACTGCTGGCCGTCGGTGACCCCCTCCTATGAGGGCAATTGAGTCAAGCACGGTTTGGGATTTTTTTGAGCGGGGCGAGGCCGCGCGGAGCGCAGCGGATGCGAAGCGCAGGTGCGTTGGGCATGGCGATGAGCTAGAGGGTGAAAGACCCTTGTGGGGCCTTCGGAAGGCAACCACGAGTCGAAGGCAACTGCATGAGCCGCGAGGCCGTGTGGGGA
>JAJXXI010000240.1 GCA_021781185.1 bacterium | reverse complement strand
GCGAGCTGCGGCTCAGAAGCCGCCCCCCCGCTCGTTTATCTCCGCTAATAGCGCCGTGGGCAGATCGCACTTTTCACACTCTTAAATCACCCCCAAAACTGTCTCGACATTGGGGAGCACCTCATGGAAAGCTCCCCCTAAACTGAGCCATGAGTTATGAGAGTTGCTGGCGGCGCGGAGCGCCGTCAGGAACACTGATGACCCATGTGGCAAGCCCCCATTTGTTGATCCATGTGCTATGAGAGTTTTGGTTCATGGTTTTGGTTGTTCCGCGCTCGATCGGTTATGACATTCCTGGAGCGTGAGGCTACCCCTCTGCATACCGTGAAGCTCATCGAGAACGTCGTCTTGAGCACCAGCAGCACACGTTTGGACATAACTCTACTCGACGAGGAAGAGACTTGGGTGCCAAACGTCCCTCTGCATGGCGATCCTCTTCTGGACAATCGCTTCTCGCAAATCGTTTTTGTAGGTGACGAACGACGATTTCATAGAGCCCGCGTCGCCTTCGTGCGTGAGCACGGCTGCGAACCTAACGATTTCGTGTAGGATTGCCGCCGAACTGGGCATCAGCTATCCGAGCCTCAAGGAATGGAAGCGGCGCACCACGCAAAGCGACCCCGACCAGCCCATCGCCCCGAACCGGCTACCCGCTCAAAATTATACCGACAGCCGCAAAAACTTGGTCATTTCCGGTTTCCCTTTCCTTGGGTGGCCTAAGGCAGGGAAACGGGAAATGCCATTAAACCCACCCGCAGGAACCAACGATCACCCCTTTCTGCTTTGTCCTCATCATGCCGCACTGTGTTAACAGCCGGCGTGAAGATGAATTCAGATCAATTCCCCGAAATCGCACCAGTCAAAGTCGGAACCTGACGCGGTTTCGATCAGGGTTGAACGCCATTGAACGGAGGTGAAACTATTAAATCCGCTAGCACTTTTGCTAGCAGTATGCTTGTTTTTGAAGTGTTTCTATGTGCATCATCGCCCTGGTTTTACGATGCTAAAATGAACATCCATCACAGAATACATTGATTTTACTGGTTAAAAAGGATGGCGTATGTACGAAAGCATTGATTTTACTGAGTGGAATTGATGTTGGAGGCGAGGGTCGGAATCGGACGCGTCTCGCCTTCCACAAGCCACTCGAAATCAACTGTCTAAATCATCACCGATGCCTTGATAATAAAGGCGTCTGTGATTGTAGTCAAGCAAACCCCAGCCGATTTTTTTTAACTCCATTTTACTCTTCACCGGTGAGATTTGCTGGCACTCTTGCTGGCACTTTTGAGGAAGTTAGTTTGAGTTTTCACACTGGAACTGACGGCAATAAGAATTTTACAAAGGGCAGATTCTGCAAGGTCAGAGCGGTAGGGTTACACCCCATAGCGAAGCGCCAGCATATCACCTAGCCTGCTTGAAGTTTTAAAAACCAACAACGAAATAAACAAAATGAAAACGAAAACCATGTTTCCCATAACGCTCGCGGTTGCCGTGAGCACAATGTTCATCACCAGCACGCCGGTGCGCGCTGCCGATACGGACAGCCGCATCGAGTCGTCCGCCGCGAAGTCTTACACGTTCAAAACCACCCTGAAGGACGATTCCATCAAGGTTGATTCCAAAGATGGGGTCGTCACTCTGACCGGGACAGTCGCCGGCGCGTCCGACAAATCCCTGGCCGAGGACACCGTGGCGAGTCTGCCCGGCGTCCAGAGCGTGAATAATCAACTCGTCGTCAGTGGCGAACAACCGGCGGAACATTCCGACGTCTGGATCACCACGAAAGTGAAAACCGCGCTTCTGTTTCATCGCAACGTGAGTGCCACCGGAACCACCGTTTATACGAAAGACGGCGTCGTCACCCTGCAAGGTGTAGCGAGCAGCCTGGCGCAAAAGGAGCTCACCACCGAATACGCCAAGGACATTGACAACGTCAAATCGGTCAACAACGAGATGACCATCGCCAAGACTCCGGCCACGGCCAGCGAAACGACCGGTGACAAAATTGATGACGCTTCCATCACGGCACAAGTCAAGTCGGCCTTGCTGTCGCACCGTTCCACCAGCGCCCTGCACACGGGTGTTTCGACGACGGACGGCATTGTCACCCTGACCGGCGCAGCCAAAAACGAGGCGGAAAAAAGTCTCGTCACCAAGCTCGTCACGGACATCAATGGCGTAACCAGCGTGGTCAACAACATGACTGTCATCGTGGCCGTGTCCGTCAAGTAAAACAACAATCATTGCCGGCTGGCGCGAAAACCCGCCAGCCGGCAAACCAATCTAAAGAAAAAATATTATGACCAAAAACAATTCAGTCATCGCGATTTTCAAATCGCACATCGAAGCCGAAATCGCCGTCAAAGAACTGCAGAAGTCGGGGTTTGACCTGAAGCAGCTTTCAATCATCGGTCGCGAGTATCACACGGACGAGCACGTCGTCGGCTATTACAACAGCGAGGACCGCATGAAGGCGTGGGGAAAGACCGGCGCTTTTTGGGGCGGAATCTGGGGACTGCTGTTCGGCTCCGCGTTCTTTTTGATTCCCGGTGTCGGGCCGCTGCTCATGGCTGGGCCGATTGTCGGCTGGATTATTGGCGGACTCGAAGGCGCGGTCGTCGTGGGCGGATTGAGCGCGCTCGGTGCCGGACTTTACGGCATCGGCATTCCCAAGGACAGCATCCTGCAATACGAGACGGCCATTGAGTCCGGGAAGTTTGTGGTGATCGCCCACGGTTCCGCTGAGCAGACGGCGCGCGCGCGCGACATCATCAAACGCACCAACCCGGAGGCGTTGCAAGAACATCAGCCTGCTTGCGCCAGCACGGAAGCGAGCGCGGTCGCGGCCTGAATAATCAAACTTGTCGCCGGCTGGTGCGAATGCGCCGGTCGGCGAAACCAACGAATGTTTTTATGTTATACACGATTGCAGTGATCCTGATCATTTTGTGGCTCCTGGGTCTGGTGACAGGAACATTGGGCAACTTGATTCATATTCTCCTTGTCCTCGCCATCATCGCGATCTTGCTTCGGGTCATCTCTGGCCGGAAACCCATTTGAGAAACTGTCAGTAAAAAACTAATTACTATGAATACAAAAACCATCGTCTCGGTCCTGCTCATCACCTTGGGCATTGTGGTGCTCGCTTACTCGGGCCTCACGTTCACGACGCCGGGCAAACCGATTGACTTTCTGGGGATGCACTTTGAGACAACCACCAGTCATTTCATCTCGCCGGCTATCGGCGCGCTCGCGCTGGTCGGCGGCATCGTGCTGCTGCTCGTCAAACCAAAGAGTGTCTGAATGAATGAAACCAATTCATCCGTCCTGCCTGTCGTCCTAAAGCACCTGCGGCCTTTGAAATGGAATGAGCGGGTGCTGCGCGGCGACTTCGTCGAAAATGGACAAAAGGGGTTTAAGCCTTGGGAAGGGCCAGGCGGGTTCCGCGCCGACGCATTTGTGAAACAAATTTACCGGCAATTGCGACGTCGGACCGCCGGAGCCAGGAAAACATCATGAACCAACTCAAGCTCATTTGGCTGACGGCCATCCATCTGCCCGTAAATATTTTGAATCTGTTCAGGCACCGCCATCAGCGAATGGTCCTGAATGAACTTGAAGCCGAACGGCTCGACCGCATTCGCAACCCGTCGAAGTATCGCGGGAAGTGATCTGTATCCGCCACATGATTCCGCCCCTAGACTGACGTTGCCACCACCAACGGAATTCCACTCCCCGCAGAATCAGAGTGTCGTTCTAACCTCAATTTGTCGCATGCCTCGGTGAACGGAGCTCCCGCACTGGCTGCGTTCCGGAGGTGGTGGTTTTGGGCAGCGGATGGCTGGGGGGCGGGTTGGTCTGGTTGACATATTTGCGCAGGAGCCAATGCCGCTGCATGGCTTCCACCAACCGCTCCACTTCGCGCATGGAGGTCTGCGTTTGTTGAACCAGACCGGGCAGATCTTTCGCTTCGTCGGCCACGGCGTCAGTGATTTCCGGCAGGCGCGCGGTGCCGTCCTGAATGTTTTCCACCGCGATGTTCAGGTTCGTCGCCATGCTTTGCAACTCGGCCATCACCTCGTTCGCGCGCGCCAGCAGCTGCTGCGCCGCGTCCGCCAGGGTGGGATCGGCGATCAGCCTGCCGGCCGTGCCTTTGCCCGCCTCGACACCAGCCACCAGGTTGTTCATGCGGACGGAAAGCTGATCCAGATGCTGCCGGGTTTCGCCCAAGTCGGCACCCAGTTTGGTCCATGTATCCAGACCAGCGCTGGTCTTTTTCAACACGAGCAGAGTCTCGCGGCGGATTTCTTCAATCGCCGCCTCCAGCGCGCTTTGAAACTGCTCGTTGCAGACGATGGAGGCATTCTTCTCCGACAACGGCTGCCCGTCGCCGCGTGAGATTTCAAAAAACGAATCGCCCGCCACGCCGAATTTCTTTTTGACTACAGCCGTCGAATCTGCGCGCACAAAGCGGAAATAGTCGCGGCGGATGTTTGCCTCAGCCGCCATCCGGCCCGTCGGGTCCACAATGACGTCGGAAACCGATCCTACGAGCGTGCCCAGAAAATAAACCTCCGAGCCTTGCCGAATGCCCGCCGCACCGGCTGCGGGCAAAACGATCCGCAGCGAGACGCGACTTTTGAACCAACGCTGGCTGTGGCCCGTCCACAGCACGGCGGCGATCAGCACGGCGACCACGACCAGCACGAACGTGCCGGTGATTTCGTTGACACGCCGGAATTTGAAGTGACCTCCCGGCTGCGGGCCTTGGTCGACGCGACGCGAAGGTTCTGGAATGTTGGTTGTTTCGTTCATGGTTACAGGTAAGTCAGGAGCGACACCACGGCGGAAATGACAAACAGCCCCGCGACGGAGCGGGTGAGCGCCCGTTGCGTGGCCGGCATAATGTCCGCGAACGCCCCGCCGACGCCCAGCCCGCCGATGCAGCAGGACGCGCCGGCAAACAGGGCGGGGAGGATGCTTTTGGCGAGGATGTTGAACACGTCCTTGGGCTGAACCGCGCCCGACACGGTGTCGGCAAACAGCAGCAGATCGCGATTGCCAATCCCCATCCAGGCCGCGAACAAATACCCGCTGGCGAAGGCCGTGAGGATGAAATCAATCGTGAGGCACATCGTGGACACGGCCAAGCCCAGCACGCGCGGCAGAACAAACTGCACGAACGGATCTTTTCCGTGCGCTTCCAGCGCGCTGACTTCCCCGTTGATTTTGAGAAGGCCCATTTCGGTTGTCATCGCGCTCCCGCTGCGGACCATCACCACGAGGTTGATCAGCACCGGGCCGAGTTCGCGCGCCACGACGGCCACCAGCAGCGGCCCGAGCAGTTGTGACTGTCCGGCTTCGCCGACCCAGAAGGTGAGTTGCACCACCACCGAAACGCCGACGAACACCGCCAGCGCGCCGACGAACCAGAGCGGTTCGACGCCGATGGCCAGCACCTGCCGGACAAACGCCCGGCGCACGGTGGATCCCCAGCATCGCGGTCGGCTGCAAACGAACAGCACCGTCCCGATCACCGCCGCCGCGTGGCGCAATTCATGCCATTGGATCCAAACCTCCGCGCCCAGCCGGCCGATCAAGCGCATTAACGGAAGCCCCAATCTGCCCCGGACTTGGATTGAATTGGGAGACATGGCAACCTCGCGGTTCACAATTAAGTTGACTGGCGCAAGGAACGACCTCCGGCCAGGCGCGCGGCAATCACCAGGAGGAACAGAGGCAAAACCGCGAGCGGCTGAAACCATCTTCCGCACCAGTCAAAGTCTGAATCATAATTTGGTCTTGGTTACCCGGCAGCGGTGCCACGGGCACATCGCCGCCGGATGTGACAAACCGTCCGGTTTAAGGCGCGATTTTGTCGCTCACCCACTGGCGGGTGTCATTGAAACCTTTCTCCACCGATTCGTAAGCTGTCTTGGTGCCGGTCTTGACGCTGTCCCAGGTGGATTCCGTGGCGTTCTGGGCGTCGGCGAGTTGCGTATTTAATTTCGCTGCCTGGTCGCGCAAGGCTTGCAGTTTGGGTTTGGCTTCGGCCTTGATGGCGTCGCTCGATTTGTCAATTTTCGCCGAGAGCGCATCCAAATCTTTATCCAGCGCGGCCAACTGGGCCTGCATGGCTTTGACGAATTCATCCTTCTGCGCGAAGGTGTATTCCTTCATGTCCAGCGCGGCCTGCTTCGTTTCGGTTTTGACGGTATCAAGCTGCTGCGCGGTGGTTTTTTCCTTGTCGCAGCCAACCGCAAACGAGGCGGCAGTAAGGAACGTGATGAGCAATGTTTTATTTTTCATAGCTCCTAGCATCGCCGGAAACGGGGACGGCAACTATGGGGTGTTCACCCCATAGTCAAATTTAGAAAATTATCGGATGTTTGTTTTGGATTGGCGGCCCGCCCGCGAAAGATAAAGTTTTTCGCACATCCCAGCCGCCACCAGCATGTCAATATGAAGCAAAAACTAATCCGGCTGTCACAGCGCTATGTGACGGCGTTGCGAACGCACCTGCGGCCGGGCACACGCGCGAGTTTGCAGCCAGCGTTGGAACTCGGACGCCAGGCGGTCACACTGGGCGTGGAGACATTGGAACTGGCCCGGATTCATGAACGCGCTCTGGACACGCTCGAACTATCCAAAAACAAGGATGGCTTCATCAAGCGGGCGGAAATTTTTTTCATCGAGGCCCTCACGCCGATTGTGGAGACGCATCGCGCCGCGCGACAGAGCAAAACCGATTTACACCGGTTGAAGGAAACGCTCGGCCGGCGCACGCTGGAACTGGCCGTCACCAACCGGCAGTTGAAACGCGGCGTCCTCCGGCGCAAGCGCGTGGAGGCCGCGCTCAAGAAAAGCGGGGTGCATTACACCAAGCTGTTAAAAGATTCCCTGCACCTGCAAGAAGGTTTGCGGCAACTGACGCATCAAGTGCTGGCGGCCCAGGAGGAGGAACGGAAAAAGATCAGCCTTGAACTCCAGGATGAAGTCGCCCAAACCCTGCTGGGCATCAATGTTCGGCTGCTCTCGTTGAAACAGGAGTCGCGGAACAACACAAAGGGGCTTAAGCTGGAAATTGCCAGCACGCAACGGCTGGTGGCCAAGTCGGCCAGCTCCGTGCGGCGGGCCGCCCGCGAATTTCGGAAAGCATGAAACGCAAACATTTCAATTCGTCGCGCCGCTATCAGGACGCGTTGCGCATCCAAATGAAGCAGGGCAAACAGGCGGGCTTGGCTTCAGCGCGCAGCGTCGGCGCTCTGGCTCACGCCGCCGGACTGCAAATGCTGGACCTGGCCAAGCTCCATGAGCAGACGCTCGTTACCGAGTTGTTGCCCGGCGTCCCGGCCGGCAAACGCGCCGCGCTCATCAAGCAGGCGGGAAGTTTTTTCGCCGAGGCGATTCTTCCGCTGGAGAAGACACACACCAGCACCCAGGAGGCCGCCGTCTATCTGCAAAAAATCATCGAGACGTTGAGCCAGCGCACGATGGAACTGGCCGCCTCGAATCTGGAACTGAATCAGGAAATCAGCCACCGCAAGGCGGCGGAGGCGGCGCTCAAACAGAGCGAGCGCCATTATTCCGAACTGCTGGCCCAGTCGGATCATCTGCAGGAACAGTTGCGGCAACTGTCACGGCAGATTCTTTCGGCGCAGGAAGAAGAGCGTCGGGAAATCAGCCGCGAACTGCACGATGTCATTGCCCAGACATTGACGGGCATCAACGTCCGGCTGGCGGCGTTGTCCAAGGAGTCCGCGACCAACACCAAAGGGCTTGACCGCAACATTGCGCGCACGCAACGGCTGGTGGAAAAATCGGTGGACATCGTGCATCGGTTCGCGCGCGAACTGCGCCCGGCCGTGCTGGACGATCTCGGCCTGATTCCCGCGCTGCATTCGTTAATGAAAAATTTCACCACGCGCACCGGCGTCCGCACGCATTTGAAAGCGTTTGCCGGCATCGAAGAATTGGAGACGGCCCGGCGCACGGTGATGTTTCGTGTCGCCCAGGAAGCGCTCACCAATGTCGCCCGCCACGCGCAAGCCAGCCGCGTGGAAGTGAGCTTCCAAAAATTGCCGGACGGCATCTGCATGAAAATAAAAGACGACGGCAAATCGTTTCAGGTGGAGCGCACGTTGCACGCGAATGGCGGCAAGCGTCTTGGCCTGCTCGGTATGAGGGAACGCCTGGAAATGGTCGGCGGCAATTTTGGCGTCGAATCCGCGCCCGGCCAAGGCACCACCATCAGCGCGCATATTCCGTTTGGAAAAATCCGGGGGGGGGGGTAGAAAAACCCAATGAAATCAGCCATTGAAATGCCTATGAAAAAAATCACCGTGCTGCTCGCC
>JAJXXI010000468.1 GCA_021781185.1 bacterium | reverse complement strand
TCGCCCATCTCATCGTGCTGATCGTTGGATATTTTGCCAGCCTGTTGTTCCCGCCGGATAAAAATGTAAAAACGGAATGGACCTTCTGGGGCTGGCTGGAAATGCGGAAGGGATTACGGGCGAGAAAATTCATTCCAAGTGGAGCGGAGGTGAATCCATGAACCAAGTCACGCTGCTCCAACCGGCGCGCATCGAGTTCGGCAATGGCTGTGCGCCACAGTGCGCCGCTTTTCTCGCCTCGCTTGGCGTCCGGCGGGTGTTGCTTGTTTCCAGCACGCCGGTGTTGCCGGCGATTGCCAGTGTGCTGGCTGCCTTGAAGGCAGCCGGGCTGGTCGTGATTCAGGCACCGTGCGTGGACCGGGAGCCGACCCGCGCGTTGTTTGAGCAAACATTGACCGTGGCACGGGCCGAGACGATTGACGGCGTGCTCGGCATAGGCGGTGGCAGCGCGATAGACGTGGCCAAACTGGTGGCTGCGTTGATTCGGGGAAACCAAGCCGCCCATGAAGTGTTTGGCATCAACCTGCTGCACAGCCGCGAATTGCCACTCGTCTGCCTGCCGACGACTGCCGGCACGGGCGCGGAAGTTTCACCCAACGCCATCCTGCTTGATGAGACGGATGAATTGAAAAAGGGAGTGGTCAGTCCGCACCTCGTTCCCGACGCCGCGTTTGTGGATCCACTGCTGACAGTTTCCGTGCCGCCAGCGGTGACGGCGGCAACCGGTCTGGATGCGCTCACTCATTGCATCGAGGCCTATGCGAACAAGTTTGCGCATCCCGTGGTGGATGCCTACGCCCTGCAAGGCATCAGGTTGATTGGGGCGAATCTCACCCGGGCCGTCCGCCACGGGCACGACGTGGAGGCCCGCGCGGCGCTCTCGCTCGGCAGCCTTTACGGTGGCCTTTGCCTCGGGCCGGTCAACACGGCGGCAGTCCACGCTCTGGCCTATCCGCTGGGTGGGAGATTTCACATTGCACACGGGGTTTCCAACGCGCTGCTGCTGCCGCACGTGCTGCGCTTCAATTTTTCCGCCGCGCCGGAGCGCTACGCGGAGATCGCCGCCGCGCTGGGCGTTCCGCAGCATGGCTCCGACCTTGCCGCAGCCGAGAGCGGCGTCGAGTTCTTGTCGCAACTTTCCCGCGATTGCGGCGTGCCGCAAAAGCTCTCTGAATTAAAAGTTCCCCGCGAGGCGATTCCTGCGATGGCGCAAGCTGCCATGCGGGTAACCCGGCTTTTGAAAAACAATGTGCGCCCGCTTGCGGAACTGGACGCAGTGCGAATTTACGAATCAGCTTTTTGAATTTGAACATGAAAAAGGGACTCAAATATCACGGGGCAGTGGTGCCGATGGTGACACCGGTTACCGTCGAAGGCCGGTTGGACGAACCGGCGCTGGACCGGCTGTTGGATTCACTCCTGGGGGGCGGAGTGGAAGGAGTTTTTGTGATGGGCACGACAGGCGAAGGCCCCGCCATTCCCCACCATTGCCGGCTGCGGCTGGTTGAATTGACCGTGGCCCGGGTGAAGGGCGCGGCCAGGGTTTTTGCCGGCATCGGTGACGCGCATCCTGGAGAAATTGACGCAGGCAATGATTATTTGCGCGCCGGGGTGGATGCGATTGTCTCCCGCCCGCCCGTGGGCATGCCGCTGGCCGACATGCTGCCGTGGTATCAGTCATTGTTGAACGGATTGAAGGGGCCGCTGTTGCTCTACAACATGCCCATGACGACCAAGGTTTCCATTCCGCTGGACGTGGTGGAACAATTGCTCGGTCATCCCCGGCTAGCCGGCATCAAGGATTCGGAAAACAATCCGCAGCGGCTGGACGAATTGCTGAAGCGTTTTGGCGGGAGGAAGAACTTTTCTGTCTTTGTCGGCGTTGGTGTGCTGATGGAGCAGGGGATTAAAGCCGGTGCCGACGGCATCGTGCCGAGCGTCGGAAACCTGATTCCCGACGTGTGCCACCAGTTTTGTGTTGCCGCCCGGGCGGGGAACTGGGAACAGGTGCGTGCGCATTTCCTCCGGATGAATACGGTGGCGGCGCTTTATCAAAAAGGCCGCACTTTGAACGAGTCGTTGTCTGTGCTCAAGGCCGCGATGCACTGTCGCGGGCTGTGCGACCCGCACATCCTGCCGCCGCTGCATCCATTGACGCCGGCTCAGTTCGAGAAACTGCGCGGCGAAATGGAACGCCTGCATTTGTTGAACGGAGAGCCATGAAGACAAAACCCGTTCTTGGTCTCACGATGGGCGACCCCGCTGGGATTGGTCCGGAAATCGGTCTGCGGGCGCTGTTCGATCCGTCGGTGGACCGGCTATGCACGCCGGTGCTGTTCGGCGATGCGGGCATCCTGCGCCGTCTCGAATCCGCCTTTCCCCCGAAACCGACCGGATCCGCGCACGGAAATGGTTTGAGCGCCGGACCGGGGGATGGACGTCCATTTTGCCGCGTCGTTTCGCTGGCGGACTTTAAATCGGTTCCGGCCATCACCGAGCCGCTGATTGTGGACTGTGGCGCGATTGACGCCGCGAAAGTCGTGCCCGGCCGGGTCTCCGCGGATTGCGGCCACGCCGGTTACGTTTACATCGAGCAGGCAATTGCCGCCGCACTGGCCGGGAAAATTGCCGGCGTGGTTACCGCGCCCATCCACAAGGAATCGTTGAATTTGTCCGGCGTGAAATTTCCCGGGCATACGGAAATTTTCACGGCCCTGACCGGCGCGCACCGCAGTTGCATGCTGCTTTATTCGGACAAACTGACGGTCAGCATGGCCACGACCCACATCGGCTATCACGAAGTTCCGCAAAAATTGTCCGTCGCGCGCGTTTTGAATGTCATCGAACTCACGGCTGAAACCATGGGCTGGATGCTCCGGCGCGAACCGCGCATCGGTGTCTGCGGGTTGAATCCGCACGCGGGCGAGCATGGATTGTTTGGCCGGCGCGAGGAGGAGAATTTTGTGGAACCCGCAGTGGCGCAGGCGCGGGCAAAAGGAATTGACGCCACCGGCCCGCTCGTGCCCGACGCGGCGTTCACGGTGAACGTGCGGGAAAAATTCGATGCCCTTGTCACGCTCTACCACGATCAGGGACATATTCCGTTCAAGATGCTGGCGTTCGACACCGGCGTGAACATCACGCTGGGGCTGCCGATCATCCGCACCTCGGTGGATCATGGCACGGCGTTTGACATCGCCTGGCAGGGCAAGGCCGATCCGACCAGCCTGTTCTCGGCGATCCGGGTGGCCGCCGATCTGGCGGGCGGAAAATTACGGGGAGTCGCTCTATGATTGGCGTCATTGCGGATGATTTGACCGGGGCCGCCGAACTCGGCGCGGTTGGCCTGCGGCACGGCTTGCGCGCGGAAATTGTCATGCGTGGTGAACCGAGCAGCCAGGCGGAACTGGTTTGTGTGGACACGGATTCACGTTCATGTTCCGCTGACGAGGCGGGCAAACGGGCGGCGGCGGCCGCGCGGCGGCTGCACGCAGCCGGGGCGCGGTGGATTTACAAGAAAGTGGATTCGGTTTTACGCGGGCAGGTGACGGCCGAAGTGGAGGCGGTGATGTTGCAATTGAAGCTGGAGCGCGCCCTCTTACTGCCGGCAAATCCTTCCCTGGGCCGCACGATTCGGGACGGCCAGTATTTCGTGCGCGGCAAGCTGATTCACAAGACGGAATTTGCGCGTGACCCGGAATACCCGCGCCGTTCGTCCCAAGTGCTCCGGCTGCTGAAAGTGCCGCAGCAATTTTCCATCCGCGTGGTCAATGGCGAGCATTCGATGCCCGGTCAGACGATCGTGGTGGGCGAAGCGGGCACGTCACAGGACGTGAGCGCTTGGGCGGAAATGTCCGGAGCGGGCATTCTGCCGGCGGGCGGATCGGAGTTTTTCAACGCCCTGCTGGACCGCGAAAAACCGCTGGTGGCTGGCAGTCTGGAAACGTCGCTCTTGCCGGCGACCGGGCGTGAATTGTTTGTCTGCGGCACCTCAACGACATCATCGCGGGAATTTGTCGCGGTTGCGCGCCGGCGCAAACAGCCTGTGTTGACGCTGCCGATGGAATTGATGTGGGGCGCGGAATTCACCCCGGCGGCGGTGGCCGCAGTCACCCAGCGCGCCGTCAACGCGTTTGAGGGATTTTCACGAGTGATTCTCGCCATCGGTCTCCCGACGGTGCGCGACGTGGAGGTGGCTAAACGCTTATCGCGAAACCTGGTGCAAATTGCCGAAAATGTCCTGGCCCGGATTTCCGTGGAGCGCGTGTTCGCTGAGGGCGGAGCCACGGCGGCGGAGCTGGTGCGGCGCATGGGATGGTCGCGGCTGGCCGTGGAACGTGAACTCGCTCCCGGCGTGGCCACCTTGTCCGTCAAGGGCGACCAGTCCATTTTATTAACCATCAAACCTGGAACCTATGCCTGGCCTGAAAAGTGGACATGAAGGCGGGTTGTCTGCTAAAGAGTGTTCATGTCATTGCCCACCACCGCCACCGACAATTTGATTTTTGTGGATCCATCACCGGTTGCCCGCCGGCTGCTGTGGCACCTGTTTTCCATCGGGACGCGTCGCGTCGGCCAGTCCGACCGGCATGAACGGTTCGAAAAGCCCGGTGCCCATCTGTTTTGGGTGCAGTCCGGCGAAGGGGAACTGGAATACAAAACCAGCCGGTTTGAGTTGAAGCGGGGAAAAAAAGTCTGGCTGGTGGACATGAGCAAGCCGCGCACCTACCTTCCCACGCCGGGTCGGCAACTGACCATCACCGGCTTCCGGTTTGGCGGTCCGGGCTTGGAATTTTGGCATGAGGAAATTCGCGACGAGGAAAATGCGGAATTCACCTTGGACGACTTTAAGTTCGTCACGCGCACGCAGAGTGAGCTGCTTCGGATGGCCCGCCGCCGGCCGGTGGGCTGGGAATGGCAGGTGCATATGCGCATCACGGAAATGCTGGGCACGTTGCTCATGTCGCGTGGCCTGCTGGTGTCGCCACGGGCGGAACTGCCGCCGCCGGTCATCCGTGTGCTCAATGCGATTTCCTCCAATCCTCTCCGGGACTGGAAGGCGAAGGAGCTTGCCACCATCGGCAAGGTGAGTTACTCCGGCCTGCGGGCGTTGTTTCAACAGTCCGGACAGGGCACCATCCACGAGCATATTCAGCGTGCGCGGCTGGATCAGGCGCGGCTGCTGCTGGCCGACAAGCGCCTGTCCATCAAGGACGTTGCCGGCCAGTTGAATTTCTCCAGCGAATTTTATTTCAGCCATTTTTTCCGGCATCATACCGGCATGACGCCGACGGATTTCCGGCAGCATTTGAAAGGGTAAATGAGAAAACACCGCAGGTCCCATGTCCCCCGCTCAACGCCCAACCACTTGAAGTGGTGGAACGACTTCGGGGGCATGCATTGGGTGTTGCAGGTGGAAGTTCTCATGCTTTTGACATTTTTGTTTTGCGCCTTGCCCGCCGTGCTCGCGCAGGACACGGAGGTTCAATATCTTTCCGGCCATGGGAAGGATGATGCCGTTCCGTGGAAATTTCTTTGCACCAGCGGCGCGCAGTCTGGGTATTGGACGAATCTGCCCGTGCCGTCCAATTGGGAATTGCACGGCTTTGGCACGCTCAATTACCACCGCGACCTGACGAACGCCTACGACGAACGCGGCCTTTATGAACACGATTTTTCGGTGCCGGCGACTTGGGCGGGCAAGCGTGTTTTTCTCGTGTTTGCGGGCGTGATGACCGACACGAGCGCCAAGTTGAACGGCCAGTCGGTCGGACCACTGCACCAGGGCGGATACTATCAATTCAAATATGAAGTCACCGCGCTGGTCAAATTCGGTTCGACGAACAGGCTGGAAGTGAACGTGGCCAAACATTCCGCCAACGCCTCGGTGAATGGAGCCGAGCGCACGGGCGATTTCTGGATGTATGGCGGCATTTTCCGCCCCGTCTATCTCGAAGCCGTGCCGCCGCAGTTCATTGAACGGGTCGCAATTGACGCGCAGGCGGACGGGAAATTTTTGATGGATGCATATCTCAACGGCGTTGCCAACGCCGATACGGTGGTGGCCCAGATCCAGACTCTGGACGGGAAAAATGTGGGGCAGCCATTTTCGGCGGGATTGCATGGAGGGCGGGAGGTCCGGCTCACGACACGCATTTCTTCGCCGGAACTCTGGACGGCTGAAACCCCGAACCTTTATCGCGTCCAAGTTCAATTGAAACAGGGCGGCCGCGTCATTCATGAGGTTTCCCAGCGCTTTGGCTTCCGCACATTCGAGGTTCGTGACGGCGACGGCCTTTACCTCAACGGGAAGCGCATCGTTTTGAAAGGCTGCAACCGCCATTCCTTCTGGCCGGATTCGGGCCGGTGTTTGAGCGATGCCGTTCAGTTGCTCGACATCAAGACGATGAAGGACATGAACATGAACGCGGTGCGCATGTCACATTATCCGCCGGATGCGGATTTTCTGGATCGCTGCGATGAGCTGGGCCTTTACGTCCTGGATGAACTTGCCGGCTGGCACAAGGCTTACGACACGCCGACTGGCACCAAGCTCGTCCGCGAAATGGTCACGCGCGATGTGAATCACCCATCCGTTCTGTTCTGGGACAACGGTAACGAAGGTGGATTCAACACGAACCTGGACAAAATTTTCGATCAATACGATCCGCAGCAGCGCCGTGTATTGCATCCCTGGGCACCGTTCAACGACCTGAACACTGCGCATTATCTGCCGTATGATTATGTGAAGCTTGCGGGCGAGGGAATCCCCATCACGTTTCACAAGAATAAATATTTTGCCAGCACGAACTCGCCGCAGAAATTCATCTACCTGCCGACGGAATTTTTACACGGCCTTTACGATGGTGGCGCGGGTGCGGGCCTGGCAGACACCTGGGCTTTGATGGAGCGGGGGGGGTATCTCGGCGGCGGTTTCATCTGGGCTTTTCTGGATGAAGGACTCAAGCGTGCTGACAACGGCAAAATTGACGTGGCTGGCAATGAGGCGCCGGATGGCATTGTCGGCCCGTATCGCCAGCGCGAGGCGAGCTTTTACGCCATCAAGCAAATCTGGTCACCCATCAAAATTCTTGAAACCAACCTGACGGCCAATTTTGACGGCACGTTGACGGTGGCGAATCACTATAGTTTTACCGACGCGCGCCAGTGCAAATTCACCTGGCAATTGCGCCGGTGTATTTATCCCAACCGTGCGGATGCCGGCGATGAAACGGTCAGCGCCGAAGGCACGGCGAAATCACCGGCCATTCCACCCGGCGGTCGGGGATTTTTACATTTAAATTTGCCCGAAAATTTCTGGCACACCTCGGACGTGACGGAGGGTGATTTTCTGGCCGTGCGGGTGGATGATCCTCATGGTCGCGAACTGTGGACTTATGTCTGGCCGCTGCGCCATCGTGAAGTTTTGTCGGACGACGCCCGTGTGATTGCCCGTGCGGATTATTTCAGTGGCACGAACTGCGGTGCGATCAAATTAAAGGGTGGGGGCATGGCCGTGCAGATTGACAATGGCGAACTGGTGGGACTTGAAAAGGATGGCAAGACCTTCTCCCTGGCCAACGGGCCACGTGTGGTGGGCACCAACGCCGTGCTCAAGAAAGTTTCCTGGCGATTGCGGGCCGACGGTTGGCTGCAATGTGATTATACTTACGCTGCCGAGGGGGCGAATGATTATTTTGGGGTCACTTTCCATTATCCGGAAAACCTGGTCAAATCCAAGCGGTGGTTTGGTGACGGCCCGTATCGCGTCTGGAAAAATCGTCTTCAAGGCGGGACTCCCGGCCTTTGGCAAAACAACTACAACAATACCATCACCGGCTGGCATGACTGGGTTTACCCTGAATTCAAGGGCTGTTTTGCCGGTGTGCTCTGGCTCCAACTCAATACTGCCGAGGGGCAAATTACCGTTGTCAATGACAGCGGCGTGCCGTTCATGCAGGTGCTTACACCGGAATTTCCGCCGGTGAAGCTGGCGGGGCACACGATTCCGTCTTTGCCTGCTTGCGGTCTTGGATTTCTGGATGCCATTCCGCCCATCGGCAGCAAATTTCAGACGGCGGAAACTGTAAGTCCTTCCGGTGACCGCGCCGTTGCGCATGGCGAGTATTCCGGGAAGCTCAGCTTTTATTTCGGGAGGTTGCCGTGACGGAGAAGCCAATTTTCGTGACTAAATTCAAACCTATGTTAGATATTAAACTACTATGAAAAACGCCCTTCTCACCTCGGCAGCCATCGTGTGCGGATTAACTTTTTTTAGTTGGACGGCTGGGGCCCAAACCGGCGAGCCGCCGGTGATGAGCACGCCGCCGGTGACGTTGGAAGAGCTGAATGCGATGTATAACACCACGGTGGGATATCGGACGGT
>JAJXXI010000434.1:2883-8432 GCA_021781185.1 bacterium | reverse complement strand
GGGAAAGTGTTACCGGATAAATCTGGATAATCGGGAAACATCGAACATTTAACGCCTAACTTCCAACGGCTCCGTGCGATGGCTGTCATTGGGCGTTCATTGTTGATGTCGAGCGTTGAATGTTTCTTTCTACTGATCACCGCAGCTTGAATCCGCCCTGGAAAATCACTTCCGCCGCCACGACCACGAGGAAGATCACGCCCACCAGTGCGTTCAGCCGGAAGAAGGCGAGGTTGATCCAGTTCAAGCTGCGCCGCCGCGCGATCCAATGTTCCATCACCAGGCAGCCGACGATCAAAAACCAGCCGATGAAATACGCGATGCCAAAATGACAGAGCAGGCCAAACAGCATCAGCAGTCCGCACATGATCATGTGCGCGAGAAAAGCGGCGGCCAGCGCGTTTTGCGGTCCCCACGCCACCACCAGCGAACGCAGTCCGTGCGCCTTGTCGAACTCGTAGTCCTGCAGCGCATAGATGATGTCGAAGCCGACGAGCCAGAGAATGACGGCGGCGGACAGCACGCTGACTTGAAGGATTTCGCCGCCGGTAATTTCTGTTCCCCGCACCGCCAGCCAGGCACCGACCGGCGCCAGCGCCAGCGCGATGCCGAGAAACACATGCGTGTAATCGGTGAACCGTTTGGTGAGCGAATAAAAACAAACCGCCACCAGCGCCACGGGCGACAAGTAAAAGCAGGGGCGGTTAAGGAACCAACTGGCTGCGATAAAGCCAGCCGCCGAAAGCACGCACAGCGAAATGGCGCTGGCCAGCGAAATTTGTCCGGCGGGCAGATGCCGGTTTTTGGTGCGCGGATTCAGCGCGTCAAACTTGCGGTCCACGATGCGGTTGAACGCCATGGCGCAGGTGCGCGCGCAGACCATCGCCGCCAGAATCAGCCCGAAGACGCGCCAGCCCGGCCAGCCGCGATTATCCCGCGCGGCCACGAGCATGGCTGCCAGCGCAAACGGCAGCGCGAAAACGGTGTGGGAGAAACGGACAAACGAACCCCATTTTTGAATGGTCGAAATCATTCCTTCTCCTCGCTCCAGCGGGGCGCGAGCTGGTTCGGCAGGCCGATGTGGTCGAGCACGCGGGCGACAACGGTGTCGGCCAGTTCAACGATGGTTTTGGCGCCGGAATAAAAGCTGGGATTGGCGGGGATCAGCGTCGCGCCCGCAAGCAGCAGCAATTCCATGTTTTTGACGTGAATCAAGCTCAACGGCGTTTCGCGCGGGACAAGAATCAGCTTTTTCCTTTCCTTAAGCACCACATCGGCGGCGCGGAGCAAAACGTCACTGCTGTAACCGTGCGCGATGCGGCCCATCGTGCCCATGGTGCAGGGAATGATGACCATGACATCCGGCGGGTTCGAGCCGCTGGCGAAGGGCGCGTTCATGCTTTTCAAGCCGTGCGGCTGGATGCCTTCGGGCAACTTCAGTCCATCCGGCAGTTCCTCGGCCACCACCTGCTGCGCGTAATGGCTCATGACCACGTGGATTTCGTGTTCGCGCGGATTCAAGTTGTCGAGCAGCCGCTGCGCGTAGAGCGCGCCGCTGGCCCCGGTGATGGCGACAAGAATTTTCAAGCTGGGCGGATTATGGCCGAACCGCCATTGCCAAACAAGCGGCGCGCAGTCGGAAAATTCCTCCGCGAATCCGGTTTTCGGCCCGGCGGCGGATTGTGGTTCCCGGGTGTTGAGCCGGGCAGGCGCAAGAATGATCGCCTTTTGATCGAATCCACTTGAGTCCGCAATTCTGTTCCGCAAAATTGGCACGTGTTCAAATTTGCAGGAATCGCTTTTTGTGGTGTGTTGATTTTATTGGCCGGCTGCACCACCGCGCCCAGGAACAACCAGCCGTTGCCGACGGTCTGGGAGCAGACCAATGCCGTGCCGTCATCGGCGGGAAATCCCTGTCTGCCATCCGCCCGTCCCGCTCCTGTTCCCGCTCCGGCTTTTACCCCTGTGCCGCCGAAAGTTTCCCGTCCCGTCCCCGTCCTGACTTGGACTTCATTGAACGAATGGACGGCGGAACACCGGCTGCCCGCGCCGAAACGCGTGGGAAATCTGCCGGTGACCAGCTATGCCATCACGTCGCCGCAGGGGACGATGGTTCTGGAAATCGGCAGTCGCGAGGCCACCTGGCGCGGGCTCGAAATTCTTCTGGGCTTTCCACCGGAGATCATTGACAACCAGGTTTTCGTGCATGCCCTCGACCTGAAAAAAAACCTGGAACCGTTGTTGCTCGGTGCGCCGCTGACGTTTCACGGCAACCGGATACTGGTGCTTGATCCCGGCCACGGCGGCAGCAATTCCGGAACGCACAGCGTGTTGGACGGACGGTGTGAGAAGGAGTTTACGCTCGACTGGGCGTTGCGCATCCGCTCGCTGCTGGCCACGAACGGCTGGACGGTTTTTCTGACTCGCACCAACGATTCGGCGGTCAGCCTGTCCAACCGCGTTGTGTTTGCCGAGGCGCATCACGCGGATGTTTTCATCAGCCTGCACTTCAATTCCGCCGCGCCGGATAAAAAGCAGAACGGCCTGGAAATCTACTGCCTCACGCCCACCGGGATGCCCTCCACGCTGACCCGCGGCTACAGCGATGTGTGGACGGATCGCTTTCCCGACAACGCCTACGATGCAGAGAACTTGCAGCTCGCCGTGCGCTTGCAGGCGGAGTTGATCCGGTGCAGCGGCGAGGAAGACCGGGGCGTCCGCCGGGCGCGTTTCATGGGCGTGCTGCTGGGCCAGAAACGTCCGGCGGTTCTGATTGAAGCCGGCTTCCTCTCGAACCCGGCGGAGGCCAGACGAATTGAAACCCCGGCGTTCCGGCAGGAACTGGCCGAGGCGGTCGCGAATGCCCTCAAGTGAAAAAAGGAAAACACATTCTGGTCACCGGCGGCGCGGGCTTCATCGGCGGGCATCTGGTGGAGCGTCTGTTGAAGGACGGCAGGAGCGTGGTGGTGATTGACGATCTCTCCACCGGCAACCGGGACAATCTCCGCGCGGTGGCGCAGCACCGGAATTTCCGTTTCATCCAGACAAAAATTTCCACCTACGCCGAACTGCCGGAACTTGCGGCCGAGGCGGAATTCATTTTTCACCTCGCGGCGACGGTCGGCGTGGAATTGGTGGTGCAATCGGCGCTGCATGTGCTCGAAGCCAGTTTTAACGAGACGCAGATTTTGCTCCGCGCCGCGGCGAAACATGGCACGCCGCTGCTGCTGACCTCGACCTCGGAAGTTTACGGCAAGAGCGCCAAGCCGGAATTCAGCGAGGAGGATGATTTGCTCATCGGGCCGCCCGGTCATTCACGCTGGAGCTACGCCTGCTCGAAGCTGACGGATGAATTTCTGGCGCTGGCCTACGCGCGCGAAAAAAATTTGCCGGTCATCATCGCGCGGCTGTTCAACACCGTCGGGCCCCGCCAGACCGGCCGTTACGGCATGGTGCTGCCGCGCTTCATCGCGGCGGCCAAAAGCGGCGAACCGCTGAAGGTGTTTGGCGATGGCACGCAATCCCGCTGTTTCTGTTTTGTCCACGATGTGGTGGAGGCGCTCGTGCGCCTGCAAAAGCAGGGCCGGGAAGCCCTCGGTGCCAGCCGGGGCGACGCAGCCTCGTCGTCCCGCGTTCTGGGTGAGATTTTCAACGTCGGCGGCACCGAGGAGGTTTCCATGCTGGAACTGGCGAAACTCGTGGTGGAAACACTCGGCTCCAATTCCCGGATCGAACTGATTCCCTATGACCAGGCCTACGCGCCGGGCTTTGACGACATGCGCCGACGCAAGCCGCAGGTGGAAAAACTCGAACGCAGTGTGAAGTTTAAGCCGCTGACCTCGCTACGCGACATCATCCGGCTGACGGCGGCATAAAAGCCGATCGCCTAACACGGAAACTGTCGGGCGTCGGTGGAGGGATTTGCCGGGAAGCTCACATCTGGCGCAATTAATTTTGTCGAGACCAGTCCATGAGATCATGGAAAACAAGCGGCGCGGTTGCCGCCGTCAGGTCGCAAGCTCACGATTATGGCAAAAATTAAACTGACCTGTTCGCACTGCGGCCGACTGCTACAGTGTGACGAGGCGGTTCACGCCATAAAGGTCAAATGTCCGCACTGCAAACACACCACGGCGGTTGCGGTGACCGCCCTTTGTCCCGAGCAGCCGGTGATCCGGCGAGTTCCAAAATGGAAAGGGAAAGGAAAATGGCTATGGGCCGCAGGCGTTCTGTGTTTGCTGGTTGTTTTGGGGCTGGTCATTGCGCCGTTTGTGTTGCCGGCAAGACTGCACTGGCCGGATCGCCGGCCCATCGGCGTCTTGTTTCTTGCTTCAAACTACCATTCCTCGGCCACCAATCCGCGCGGCTGGTTCAATGATCCGTCACTGGACGTCACCGGTCCGGGCGGACGGGAACGCTTCCGAAAAGCGCTGTGGAAATACACCGACCGCAGTCTCGCCATTTTGAGGCGAACAGGCGCACAGGGCGTGATTGTTTGGGACCTCGAAGGCGAACAGTTTCCGCACAAAACCACGTTCATCGGCGATCCGCGTTTGGTGGACCGGCTCGCGCCGGAAATGGCGCCGGTGGTGGATGAGTTTTTCGCGCGACTGCGGAATGCCGGCTTGCGGGTCGGCGTGACAATCCGCCCACAGCAACTGGTGTTTGGTGACAACGGCGTGCCGCGGCAGACGCCGGTGCTGAACATGCAGCGGGTTTTGCTCTCAAAGATTGATTACGCACGGGCGCATTGGGGTGCCACGCTGTTTTACGTGGATTCAAACTACGGCATGTGGCGGCCCGACGAGTGGTGGCAACTGCGCCGGGTGGCCGAACAGCGTCCGGATGTGCTGCTGATTCCCGAACATCACGATCTGGCTTACCTGTCGTTCTGTGCTCCTTACGTTGCCTTGCGCAAGGGCGCTTCGGCCATAACGTCGCCGTGGGCACGAAAGTGGTTTCCCGATTCATTCCGGGTGCTGGAAATCAGCGATGCCTCCAGTGACTGGACGGGCATTTTGGCTGCCCGGCTCAATGGCGACGTGTTATTGTTTCGCGCGTGGTTCTGGAGCCCCGAATGCCAGTTTTTGGAAAAGTCCGTGAAAGAGCAGCCTTGATCGCCACAAGCTGCTACGGCAACACGCTGGCCGAAACCATCGAATACAAACTTATGACAAATTACACCCAATTGAATCGGATTATCGGCCTCTGCACACTTTTGGCGGCCCTGCACATCGCCAATGCCACCGCTGAGAGTCCCAGTTGGAAAGCAACCAGCCACGGAATTACAATCCAAACCGGGGACGCCACACTCGAACTGGCCCCGGCGACCTCGGCCGCGTTGCGCCTGAGCGTGTCCTACGCGGGCTCTCCCGCTCCCGCTTCGAGCGTTTTTCTGGCACCCGGCGCAAACTCCGACATCGTGGCTTGGAAGACCACGGTTCAGCCAGGAGGCTTTGTTGGCATTAAGACCGCCGCCGGCAGCTTGCTGGTGAATCCCGCCACGGGTAAATGGATGCTAAAAAATCCCAACGGCAAGGTATTGATTC
>JAJXXI010000434.1:0-2783 GCA_021781185.1 bacterium | reverse complement strand
GTGGCTTGGAAGACCACGGTTCAGCCAGGAGGCTTTGTTGGCATTAAGACCGCCGCCGGCAGCTTGCTGGTGAATCCCGCCACGGGTAAATGGATGCTAAAAAATCCCAACGGCAAGGTATTGATTCCCCCCGCGACTTTGGGACAGTTGGACCATGGCAAAGTGGTTCTTAACGTCGGCTGGTCAAGCAACGATCCCGCGTTCGTGTATGGTTGCGGCAATGGCGTCGCAAGCTTGGAGCAAACGAACGCTGCGGCCAGGGTCGGCAACGGGATAGCCGTTATTCCCTACTACTGGTCGCCTGCGGGTTACGCCGTGCTGGCCGTTGCCGCCGATGACAATCAGCCCGCCAGTTGGCGGAGCCCCGCCGGTCAAAAATGCGGCAATTGGAGCTTTCCCGGTGCCACCGCCGATCTTTATTTGATGCCCGCCGCCGATCTGCACGCGGCGGCCAGCGCCTACCATCAGTTGAGCGGCACCGCCCCGGTGCCGCCGCGCTGGGCGTTCGGATACCTGCAAAGCCAGTGGGGTTGGCAGAGCAAGGCTTACATCAATGATGTGCTCAAACATTTCCTCGACCTTCACCTGCCCGTGGATGCGTTCATCTTCGATTTTGAATGGTATACGAAGCATCCGGATTATGGTGTGCCTCCAGCGGGTGAAGACCACTATTCCGACTTTGGCTGGAACGCCAATCTCTTTCCCGACCCAGCGGACCAGATCGCCGCCCTAAAGCAAGCCGGCGTTCACTTCGTGGGCATCCGCAAACCGCGCCTGGGCAACAAAGACGCCCTGGCTGCCATGCGGTCCAATGGCTGGGGTTTGGTCAAAGGCGTGCTTAAACCCAAGGATGGACCCGATGTGCGCGACATGGATTTCCGTGACCCTGGCATGAACCACTATTACCAGCAGCAATCCGCGCCCTTGATTGCTGCCGGCATAGACGGTTGGTGGAATGACGAGGGCGAAGCCAGTTACACGACCTATTATTATTGGAACCGGAGCGAAGCGGAAGCGCTGGCTGCCGTTCGTCCGGGAGCACGGCTGTGGACCCTCAACCGCTCGTTTTCGCCCGGCATGCAACGCCTTGGCGCTGCGGCCTGGACCGGCGACATAGATGCCGATTGGGCCACTCTCTCCCGCACCCCCGCAAGCCTCTTGAATTGGAGTCTGGCGGGAATGCCTTACAGCGCATGCGACATCGGCGGGTTCAATCAAACTCCATCTCCGGAACTTCTCGCCCGCTGGATGCAAGCCGGTGTGTTCTTCCCCATCATGCGCACCCATTCCACCGTCATGACCACGCCGCACTTTCCGTGGCTGTTTGGCACCAACGCATTGGCGGCCATTCGCAATGCGCTCGACCTGCGTTATCGCCTGATACCTTATTACTACAGCCTCGCCCACGAAACCTATGCCACCGGCCTCCCCATCATGCGCCCGCTGGTCATGGAATTTCCGCGCGATCCGCAGGTGGCCAACCTGACCGATCAATGGCTCATGGGTGCCCGGCTGATGGCGGCTCCCCTCCTTACCACCAACAATCAACGCTCCATTTATTTGCCCGCAGGCGACTGGTATTTCCTCAATAACAATAAAAAGCTGGCCGGTGGCCGCACCATCACCATCACCGTGGCACCGGACGCAATTCCCGCTCTGATCCGCGCCGGCACAATCCTTCCTCTGGCTCCCGTCATTCAGCACACTTCGGAACTCCCGGGCGGACCGTTGGAACTGCAGATCTATCCGGGCAGCAACGCCAGCTTCACCTTGATTGAAGACGACGGCCAAACCACAGGCTACGAGCAAGGCCGGGTCCGGCGCACGGAATTTAAATGGAACGAGCATTCCCGCACGCTTACCTGGAAGGTCGAAGGGCCATACAACGGAACCGACACATTCAAGGACCTCAACGTAAAACTCTTTGCTCCCGCCGGCATTCATCAGGCCAGTGCCAACATTGGCACAGGCGGCCGCTTGAAGCTGTAGCCACAGAGGATGGAGGATCAAGGGTGGTCCCATCAAACACCATTGGTTAGCGGGGTGCCGTTACAGGCAGCCAACCTTTTGGGCCGTTGGGCACCTACCTGGCGGTCACATTGCCCTACACCCTCAATCCGCCGCGCGGTCGTTTCCCTTCGCTTTTATCAGGACGATGCGATGCTGATATTCCGCCGCACTGACTTCGCACGGGATGGCGTGGCACACTTTCTCAAAGCCGTGGAAATTCCAGAGATTGGGAAACTCGCGGCACTTCTGAGGCTTCACCGGCTGGACGGCGCAATTCTCGTCCTCCAGAAAAATGCACGCACCGTCCGATTGCTCCTTGAGAGCAAGACCACGCCGGTCCGGGCGCAGCCTGGCAAACTGCTGGATAAAGTCGTGCTCGCTCAGGCATTTGAAGGCCGCGAGCCGTGTGATCTCAGCGTCATTCAGCAGCACCTGCCCCGGCCAGCGGCAACAAGCCGTGCAACGTTGACATTCGAGGAAGATTGGCATCGCAAAAATGCAACTACGCCTTTTTGATTCCCCGCTGCCACAACTCAAAATGATACAATGCGACGACCACGAGGCTGTGGCCGATTTTTTCCTCGGCGACGAGTTTTGGGATTTCCGCCACCGGCATGAGTTGCGTCACCAGATCCTCGCCGTGATCGAATTCCACCCCGTGTTTGAGGCGGCAGTTCTCAATCAGCACCGTGTAGGTGGTGTTGCTCAAGATGGCCGGATTGGAATGAATTTTCCCGAGCAGACGGGCGTTCTCGCCTTCGTAGCCGGTTTCC
>JAJXXI010000033.1 GCA_021781185.1 bacterium | reverse complement strand
ACCTGGATCTGGCGTATGAACTCATCGGCAAAAAGTTGAGTTCCAAAAATGTGATCACGCTCGACCAGTTTAACTTCGGCGAGAAGGTGAACAGCCCGGAGGCGACCCATCTGCCCGTGCGGCTCGCCATTGCAATCCTCAAGGACCGCGAAGGGAAAATTGTTTTGGACGTGCCCGTTGAAGGCAGCCTCGATGACCCGAAATTCCGCGTCGGCAAGGTCGTGACGCGCGCCATTGTGAACATTCTCACCAAGGTGGCCACCTCGCCGTTCTCACTGATCGGCGTAATGTTTGGTGGCGGCGGCGAGGAACTCGGCTATCAGGATTTTGCACCCGGCAGCGCAGTCCTGACTGCGGCAGACCAGCAGAAGCTGGCGACAATGCAGAAGGCGCTGTTCGCGCGCCCCGCCTTGAAGCTCGAAATCACCGGCAGCATTGATCCTGAAGGCGACCGCGAAGGTTTGCAGCGGGCCGCGCTGGACCGGCAGATTCGCACGCGCGTCTGGCAGCAATTGAACCAGACCGAGCAGGCGACCAATTCCGTCGAGCAGCTTGTCCTCACGCCCGAAACCCGCGCCCGTTGGGTGAAACGGATTTTTGACGAGGCGGTCGCCAGCGGCAAGTTCACCCCGGAATTCATCGCCGCCCACACCAATCTGGCCGCGTTCGCCGCCGAAGTTTTATCACCGCCAAGCCGGACGGCCCAACCGCAGAAAGGCGCGGCCCTGCTGATGAACTCCGTTGCGCCCGGGCAAAAACCCGCCGCCGCCAACACCGTTTACGCGACCAAACTGGTGCCGCCGCCGGACGCCTCTGAGGCGCTGCTGCTTGCCACCATACCGGTGACGGACAGCGATTTGGAAGCACTCGCCTCGACCCGCGCCTCAGTCGTGCGGGATTACCTCGTAAATACCGGCAGGGTGGACGCCGGCCGGCTGTTCCTGAAATCAAGCCCGGCGGAAAACCTGCGCAAAGACGGTAGCCGGGCGTATTTGCAATTGCAGTGAGGCTCAGGGAAAAAGCAGCGCAAACAGTTTGTTCCCGCCGAAGATCCAGATGACCGCCGCCAGCGCGATGTAGGGTCCGTAGGGCATGCGCGACGACCATTCGCGCTTGCGCAGAAGGATCAGCACGACGCCCACGACCGAGCCGATGAGCGAACTGGCCATCAGCGAAAACACCGCGCCCTGCCAGCCAATGAACGCGCCGATGGCCGCCATGAACTTCACGTCGCCCAAACCCATCGCCTCGCGCGGCAGCACGATTTCCGAGCAAACCACGTCCATGTGCGGCACGGTTTCCGGGTTGATCTCCTCGTCACCGATCTTCAGCCGGCTGGGCGACAGGCGCACCTTCACGTCGCGATAGCCGCGGTCAATCAGTTCCACCGTCCGCGCCTGCACCACGATGGTGTCTGATTTGCGGTAGAAAATTTCTTCGTAGGGAATTTCCATTTCCGGCAGACACAGTGCCGCCTCGGTGAAGACAATCTTGGTTTCGCCGGACAACTTCATTTTCTGCCGGCCGAAAAGCAGTTTGCCCAGCCGCAGCACGGCATAGACGATGCCCGCCCCGACGGCAATGCCGATCAGGCTGCGCACCATGCCTTCGCCCACCGAGCCGGCGCCGTGCAATTGCGGCAGAAAAAAGGAGATGACGAAACCCGCGCCGGCCCCGCCCAGCGTGATCTCATCCGGGATGATGAAATGCTCGAAGTCAATGAACGTGGCCACGATCAAGCCGGCGAGGAAGAGGGAATACACCGCCGCCAGCCACGGCGCGTGGTGGCCATGCGTCAGCCAGCAGGCCAGAAACGCCAGGCCGGTGAGCAGTTCCACCGCGAAATAACGCGGCGATATGGGGGCCCCGCAGTTTTTGCAGCGGCCCCGCAGCGCCAGCCATGTCACCAGCGGAATGTTCAGGTAAAACGGAATCGCATATTTGCAGTGCGGGCAATGCGATGGCGGCGAAATGACGCTCAATTCCAGCGGCATCCGGTAGATGCACACGTTCAAAAAGCTGCCGACAATGCAGCCGAACGCGAAGAAAACCAGCGACCAGAAATGAAACGGCACCACCTCCCAGTTGTGCGGGTTGAAAATGTTGTCAAACATGAGGCTCATGAAATGGCAGGTGGAAAATATCTTGATTTCATGCGGCACTCATTTTGTCACGCTGCCGTAAACACTCGCTTCCACTGCGCGCCGCATCACGTCCAAAGGCGCGGGCCGGCCGGTCCAGATCTCGAACGCCTTCGCGCCCTGCCCCACCAGCATGCCGATGCCGTTGGCGGTCTTGCAGCCGGCGGCCTTCGCGTCGGCCAGCAGCCGGGTTTCCGCAGGCTTGTAAATCATGTCGTAAACCGCGCGGACTTGTTTCAGCGAAAACTGGCCTTCATCCAGCGGTGAACCGTCTCCCGGCTTCAAGCCGAGCGAGGTCGCGTTCAGGAGCAAATCAACTTCGCCCGGAGGATGGCCGACGGAAACGTGGAGGGAGGGGAACTGCTTGTTGATTTCAGCGGCGAGCTCCGCCGCCTTGCTGGCCGTGCGATTCATCAGGAACAGTTCCGCGACGTTTTCCGAGGCGATTTTCAACGCCGCCGCGCGTCCGGCCCCGCCGGCACCAAGCAGGAACACCTTTTTTCCGCGCAATTCCATTTGCAGATCGTGGCGCAACGAAACCGTCAGCCCATCCGCATCCGTGTTGAAGCCGACTGCGCGGACATGTCCAACCGCACCCGGCTCAAATTTGATGGTGTTCACCGCGCCCCAGGTTCTGGCCGAGGCGTCCAGTTCATCCACCATGTCCACGGCGAGCAGCTTGTGCGGCACAGTGAGGTTCAGCCCGGCGAAGTTCATCGCCCGCGCGCCTTCGATGGCGGCGCGCAGATTTTTGGGGTCCACTTCAAACGCAAGGTAGCGCCAATTCAGGCCAAGCGTCGCAAAGGCCGCGTTGTGCATCGCCGGCGAGGCGGAATGCCGGATGGGCGAACCCAGCACCGCGCACAGGCGCGTGGCGGCGTTGATGGGGGCTGAATTGGATGGCGGCACGCGCAATTTATACGCGGCAACCGCATGGCTTCAAAGCGCAAAGTCCATTAAGCGGTTTATCACAATTCATTTTGTGCGGCGCGGCTCCCGAGATGAACCGCCGCATGTTGCTGCGCACTGTTCCGGGAGGAATGGATTCCACATCAATCCAGGTGCCCGCCCAAATTGGGCTTTGGCTGATCCGAGGCGAACAGCACAACGACCTTTACATTGAAGGCGCGAAACAAATCTTGAAAGCGGGTTTCGATCATTTGCCTGGCATCGCCGATCGCCAGGGCGGAATCCGCGCTCTTGCGGGCCTCCGCCTTGAGCTGCATCAAAACCTGCTGATAGTCGTCGGTGGTGATCCGGTTGATCACGCCATCCTCCACCAGATAATATTTTGGTGCCGGATTGGAGGATTCGAGCGATAAAATCTTGGGCTCCGGCAGCCGGACGGTCAGCACCCGGTTGGTGGCGTCGTAGGTGGCGGAAAATTTGGCGGCCAGGTCAAACCCGATTTTCGCGATGAAGGTCTGTTCCGCAATGATGCGCTTGTTGCTGCCCAGATCGGTTTTGGAATAGTCCACGATCTCCCGAATGTTGCGTTTCAGCACGGCCAGCTCGGCAACCGGGGTGGCGTCGCAGACAGTGGACGACGCAGTCACATTGACCTGCGATTGAAAAATGGACTTGAAGGCATCCGCCGCGCGGCTCATGCCATATTTCCCCAAATCCGCCGCCCGATCCACCCCGTGACTGACGAATGCGCCGGCCGCTGCCGCCCCTTTCTCGACCGGCCGGGTCATGTTCAAGTAGATGACAAACCCAATGGTCAACGCCAGCAGGGAAAGGCCGATAAAGACGGAAAGGATTTTATTCACGGCGATGATTTCACCGGCACTCATTCAACGCCCAGTGCGCGTCTGCCATGATCTGCTTTTCCTGTAGCGCAACGGAATGATGGCTTAAATAACGCCGCACCGCCTCCAATGCCGCGTCTTCGGGCGACTTGAACCAGCCCGCCGCCACCAACTTGGCAAGCTGCTCGTGCAACCGGTCGGGACATTCGAGCGTGATGGTTTTCATGTGAATTTTATCGCACAAAACCGTCCGGCTTTCAATCCCGCTTCAATGAAGACCAATGCCGGGGAATTCCAAATCAAGCCGCCACCAGATCAGCTTCCAGCGGATTTCCCTTCTTAAACTTGCTCACACCCAGCACGCTGAAACCGATGACGTGACCCGACGCATCCACGCGTTCCATCACGGCATCGTTGGCGGTGGCCTTTTCATAGCCAGCCGCGTTGGAAAAGCGGACTTCAAGAAAATCCGCCTCCGCGTCGAACCAGACTTTTATTTTATCGGCCATAAATCTTCTCCGGCTTTCGGTTTGTCGGTCAGGCAGGCCGTGACCACAAACGCGTCGGCTCAATTGTTTTTCTTTGCCGGTTTGTCGTTCAACGCAAACGCGGATTGCCCGGCCAGTTGCCGTTCCTTTTCCGCCACCAATTCGCGCAGCCCTACCGCCGAACGAATGACCTTCCGCCCCGCCTTTTCCTCGGTGTCGGCAATCGCGGCCAACTTTGCGGAATAAGCCGCCGGGTTGGCAGCCATCTCCCGCGACAGTTTGTCTTTGACGCGCCAGACTTCTTCGAGAATCGGATCAGCTTTCATGGTTCATTCTCCCATAAGTTCTTCCGGCGTGCAAACGCGTGGCAGATGCAAACCGCGCCCGCCCAAAAAATTCTCCAGCCGGTGTAACACCTGCGCATTGGCCAGATGCCGGTAATTCCACGTCAGCAGATAGTCAACCGCCGCGCAAGTCGCGACCGCCAGATGATGCGCGTCGGCGCGGGCATTGGCGGGGAAAATCGCATGCTCCAGCGAATCCGCCGCAAGCTTGGCGCTCTCCGGCCCACTCGCCAACAATGGCAAATCCCGCAATGCCTCCATCCGCTTCGTCGCCATGCTGGCATCGCCTTCCAACGCCTCGGCGATGACTTCCTGCGAAATCACGCAGGCGAACAGCCCGCGCCGTTCCGCCCACCATTCGTGGGTGAGCTGCTGACGCCACGCCGTCACCGGCTCGCGGCTGGGCCGCGCCACCAGATAACTCACCACGCTCGTCTCGATGTAAACAGATTCCATTTTAGTCAACCCCATCGCCGGCTTTCATCACGCGGATTTTTCTACGATATAGACATGGGACATGGCTACCTCCTAAAGGTTCTTTCAAAATACTGAGCACTGGCTTCCATCTTCTGCATGAGAACCACTTGCCCCTCGTAGCTTTCATGAAGCGGAATCCGGCAATAGACCTGGTCTTCAGCCATCAGGTATCGTAAGAAGTTGGCGATTACCGCGCGTGACTTGTCGTGCCACCGGTCGTTATAGGCGAGCATCATCTCCGTAAACGTCGGTTCATCCCTGATGGGAGTCGTTTCAGCAACCGCGAACAGATATTCATATTCACGTTGCCCCCAATAGAGATGCAATTCGCCCGTTGGAGAAATTTCCAATTGCGTCGCGCTCTGCTCATCTACGCAGGTCGGGTCATAATTAAAGAGCAAAGCTCGTTTGAGAAGGGCATCGAGCCAGAGCGCGACTGCACGGCGTTCAAACCCCATCGCGCAAACATAGCCGAACAAGTCTGTTTTGGAGATATAGTCGCTCTTTGTCTCTCCGTGACGAATGGCCGCATTCTTCACGGCTTGAAGTATCCGTAAGCCAAGCAGCGGTGATGTCTGAATTTCCGCATTCAGGTCAAATACGTTGTGGACATATTTGTGTGCGTCTGGCGAGTAAATGTCATAGCGTCCGCGGATCATGGCCCGACGAATCTTAAATTCCGGAATGTCCAGCGCGCTGGCCGTTACATAGGCTTTGAATGCCTCGTCGAAGCCGAGGTGCGGAGAGTTAATCAGATCGCGGGACAACAGCAAAACTTGCCTGATGTCATGGTTCGCCAAACAGCCGAGCCAATACGATGTTTTATCTGAGTTCAAAAACACTTCCTCTAACGCAGTGACGAACTTGAGCAGATCGGAAAAATCCACACGAATGCCTTTACCGAAGAAGTAACTCTCTTTCTCCTTCGGTTGGTCGGCTTTCAGCTTTTTCAGAACAAACTCAATCCGCTTCTCGACCACCTGCTTGGCGGATGGAGTTGGCAACAATAGAGCTTCATTCTCGAAAGACTGGAGCGCCCCTTGCCGAGATAGCTGCCAGCTCGTCTTGTCAGTGATCGGCATTATCACGACGCAAAGTTCCTGCTCGAAGAGTGATCTGGCGAATTGAAAGACTTTTTCTTGGAAATCGATGCTGAAGTGGTCCGCGTTGTCAAAAATCAGACAGGGAAGTTGCTTTCGGCCGGAGACTAGATTCCGCAGCAGGCCGAGGATGTAGTCCAATGGCTGTTCGGCACGAAGTTTTTCAATGTGTCGACCAAATTCAATTTTGAACTCCTGTTTATCCTTCTTGTAAAGGTGCTTCATGTTTCCAGTGGACCACCTTTGATACTCCGCAAAGAACATGTGACCGACAACCTCATCCCATGAAGGAGTGCCACCACCAAGCGCGTGCTCCGCCTTTTCCAGAAGCGTGCGGCGCAGCCAATCAATAACCGTCTTCTCATCACCGTCGCTATCTGACAAGTTGATGCTTATGGGAACACAAACATCTCGTAAAATGGACGGGAGCTTGAGATCAAAAAACCGTTGGATGAAAGTGGATTTGCCCGCTCCCTTCGTGCCGACGATCAAAATGAACTGATTCAGTCTCGATTTCTTTGCGTGCTCAAGAAGATCAGCCAA
The DNA here is from genome assembly GCA_021781185.1 of bacterium. Classification (GTDB taxonomy): domain Bacteria; phylum Verrucomicrobiota; class Verrucomicrobiia; order Limisphaerales; family UBA11358; genus UBA11358. The sequence continues at coordinate 1,602 of JAJXXI010000033.1, read as the reverse complement.
TTGCACGCCGGAGCGAGTATCTAGGGGACGGATGTGTCCGGCCAAGTCCTCAGCCAGGCGAAGCAGGCGCTGCTCTGCAGCTCGGCTCTCCTTGGTTTCAACGAAACACTCTTCAAGCATTTCCTTGTCATGTTCGTCTGTAAGCCTCTGAAAGAACGAAGTCATGATTCGGTCCAACGCCGGAACGATCTCCGGCTGCTTCATGAATTGCGCACTCTCTCGTGTTCTTACACGTTTTTCAAAGTCTGTGTGACGAATAATTCTCCCCTCAATTTCCTGGAATAGCGCCCGAAATGCTTGTCTCATCACAGATGGTTTAGCAAGCAAATCGTAGAACAAAGAGAACTCGTCTCGCACACATTGCAGGGACGGGAATACGAAAGCCTTGCCCTCAAGCGTATCCACACCGTCGCCAATTCGGTTGCTGCGGAACACAACCCACTCACGACCGTTTGTCACGCAGGCAAGTTCTGTCCCCTTGTATGCGGAATAATGGACTGCTTGGGCGATGCCCTCTTGCACATTCGCATTCTGAAAAACTGGGCCTGAAAGTTTGTATGCCCCGCCGCAGTCGCGGTTCGCCAGTTCAAACACTCTCGTGTCGCGTTTCGCCTCAACAATGACCTTCGCAAGATTTTCTATCGAAAGCTTGTAGTCTAAATATCCCTTGCCAGCTTGCTCTTCCGTGAGGATGTTGACCTTCTGCCAGCCGAGAACTTCGATCAACATCGTGTCGATGATCTTGATTCGCGTGTCGGATTCGGTGAAGAGAGTCTCGGCGAATTGCTCCGCTTCGATCAGAAGCAACTCCAGCCTCTCAAACGCTGCGTCTATGCTGTCTGTTCGCTGTGGCATACAAAGCAAATCTTGAAGTCGTGGTTGCGCTCAATACAACCATTTCCCAATTTTCCCCTCCGCGTCCAGCGTCACGCCCTGCCGCCGGAAGGCCCAGCACATGTAGCTGACGCTGACGAAATACGATGCCGGCACGCGGTTCGCCACGCAGATTTTCACGCCCAGCAGCGTCGTCTTGCCGCCAAAACCCATCGGGCCGATACCGAGTTCGTTCGCCGTTTTCAAAATGTCCTGCTCCAGCGCGTCCAGCTTCGGTTCGGGATTGCGGTCGTCGAGCAGGCGGAGAAACTGCGTCTTGCTCAATTCATAGCTTGTCGCGCGGTCGCCGCCGATGCACACGCCGAGCACGCCCGGGCCGCAGCCTTTGCCCTGCGCCTGGAGCACCGCGTCGAGGATCGCCTTGCGACAGCCGTCGAGGTCGCGGTTCGCGTGAAGGGCGTCGTCCGGCAGCGAGTATTGCGCGCCGACATTTTCGCAGCCGCCACCCTTGAGCGCGAGCTTCACGGAGATTTCCGGCGAACGGTGCTGGTGAAAATGAAATGCCGGCGCGCCCGGTCCGACGTTCGTGCCGTCGTTTTTGGCGGTCAGCGAATCCACGGAGTTCTGGCGGAGATAGCCTTTCTTGGTCGCCAGCGTCACGGCCGCGCGCGCGGTTTCGGCGAACGTGATCTGGTCGTAGCCGACCGGCACGTCCACATAAAACAGGATGCTGCCGGTGTCCTGGCAGATGGGCTGCGACTTGTTCTT
>JAJXXI010000641.1 GCA_021781185.1 bacterium | reverse complement strand
TCGGCTTCCTTCAGATCCCACCTCGCGATGGACACCCTTGCCGTCCGGCGAACAGGTCTCCTTGCCGGGCCCGTATTGGACTTTAACCAACCAGTCAGTGCACCCTTGCCGGGCGCACAAACTAAAAAGCCGGAACAAAAGTTCCGGCTTGTGAGTTTGGAAAAGATCCCTTAGCTACGCGCCGCCGGCTTCTTGGCCGCCTGGTCAAGAATGGCGGTCAGCACGCTGTTTGGAACTTGTTCGAAATTTTGCGGTTCCATGGAATAGGAGGCGCGCCCCTTGGACAATGAACGGATGGCCGTGGCATAGCCAAACATTTCCGCGAGTGGCACCTGGGCGTTGAGAATGGTTTGCCCGTTCTTCGCATCAATGCCGTTGATGATGCCACGGCGACGATTGATGTCACCGAGCAAATCGCCCTGATATTCGTCAGGCGTGGTGCATTCCACTTTCATGATGGGTTCGAGCAGGATTGGTGCGGCCTTCTTGAACGCGTCTTTTAAAGCGAAAATGCCCGCCATCTTGAACGCGAGTTCGTTCGAGTCCACTTCATGGAAGCTGCCATCCACGACCTGCGCCTTGATGTCAATGACCTGATAGCCGGCATACACGCCGCTCTTGATGGCTTCTTCGATGCCGTCAATGACCGCCGGAATGTATTCCTTGGGAATCGTGCCGCCAACGATTTCGTTGGTGACCTCGACGCCTTTGCCTTTTTCGTTCGGCTGGATCTTGATGCAGGCGTGGCCATATTGACCGCGACCGCCGGATTGACGGATGAACTTGCCTTCACCTTCCGCCTCTTTGGTGATCGTTTCCCGATACGCGATCTGCGGGGCACCGGTATTGGCCTCCACTTTGAATTCGCGTTTGAGGCGGTCAATGATGATTTCCAAGTGCAGTTCACCCATGCCCGCAATAATGAGCTGGCCGGTTTCCTCGTTGGTAAAACAACGGAATGTCGGATCCTCTTCCGCCAAGCGTTGCAAGCCTTCGGACATCTTGTCGCGATCGGCCTTCGTTTTCGGTTCCACGGCCATGCTGATCACGGGTTCGGGGAACGTCGGCGGTTCGAGCGTCACATCGAAATCCTCGTCGCACAACGTGTCACCGGTGGTGATGTTGCGCAGGCCAACCAGCGCGGCAATGTCGCCGGAATAGACAGAATCAATGTCCTTGCGTTCGCTGCCCTGAATGATCATCAGGCGGCTGACACGCTCACGTTTGCGCGTGCGCGGATTGTAAATCGTGTCGCCTTTTTTTAGGTGCCCGGAGTAAACACGGAAGAACACCAACTTGCCCGCGTAAGGATCAGTCCAAAGCTTGAACGCCAGCGAGCAAAACTTGTTGTTGTCGTCCGTGTCCACCTTAACGACGGTTTCGGTGCCGACTTCATGGCCTTCCGCGCCAGGCACATCAAGCGGGCTGGGCAGATAATCAATGACCGCGTCCACCAAAATCTGCACGCCCTTCTTTTTGAAAGCAGAACCGCACAGGACGGGAACCATTTCAATTTTGCAGGTGAGGCGGCGGATGGCAGCCTTCAAGGTCGGGGCGTCAATCGGCTTTTCTTCCAAAACCATTTCCGCAATGGTGTCGTCCTTGTTGGAGACGGCGTCAATCAATTCCGCTAGCGCCTTTTTCGCGCGGTCCTGGTCTTCGGCGGGAATGTCCCGCACCTCGAAGTTCAATCCTTCGTTGGCAACGTCGCCCTCGCCGAACCAGTAGCACTTCTGGTTCACCACATCAATGAGGCCGCGGAACTTGTCTTCGGCACCGATGGGCAGGAAAATTGGAAACGCATAGGCGCGCAGTTTGGTGCGCATGTCGTTCAATGCGTTTTCAAAATTAGCACCCGTCCGATCCATCTTGTTGACGAATGCGATGCGCGGCACTTTGTATTTGGTGGCCTGACGCCAGACGGTTTCGGATTGGGGTTGCACGCCGGCCACACCGCAGAACACGGCTACCGCGCCATCCAGCACGCGCATGGAACGCTCCACTTCGGCGGTAAAGTCCACATGGCCGGGCGTATCAATAATGTTGATGCGGTGCGGAATGTCCTTGAAGGCCTTGTAAATCTGGTCCTCACCCGCCTTGGGCGTCTTCTGGGTCCAGAAGCAGGTCACGGCGGCGGAGGTGATCGTGATGCCGCGCTCCTTTTCCTGCTCCATCCAGTCGGTCACGGTATTGCCGTCATCCACGTCGCCAATCTTGTGGATCAGGCCGGTGTAAAAGAGGATACGCTCAGTCGTCGTCGTTTTGCCCGCGTCAATGTGCGCGGCGATGCCGATGTTACGGGTGCGTTCGAGGGTATATTCGCGATTGGGCGAATTCAGAGGTTTGGCTTCAGCGCTCATAGTATCAAAAAATTGTAAATGGAATCTTGTCTGGGAACAAAAAACGCCCCGGCGATTTCCGTCGGGGCGTTTTTGAAAAACTGTCTACCAACGGAAATGCGCGAAGGCTTTGTTCGCCTGCGCCATCTTGTGCACTTCGTCCCGCTTACGGATGGCATTCCCCTGCCCCTGATAGGCTTCGAGGATTTCCGTCGCCAGCGCGGCCTTCATAGGCATGCCTTTTTTGGCATCCGCGAAATCCACAATCCAGCGGAGCGCCAGCGCGTTCTGCCGCTCCGTGGGAATTTCCAGCGGCACCTGGTAGGTCGCGCCGCCGACGCGGCGGGCCTTGGTCTCGATGCGCGGCTTGGCATTGTCCACAGCGCGCTGCAAAATCTCAACGGGGTTGCTGGCCGGATTTTTTTCCGAAATGGTGTCAAACGCGCCATAGACGATTTTTTGGGCCGTGTTCTTCTTGCCGGAACACATCACGGTGTTCACGAGGCGGGCGACCAGCGTGTTCTGGTATTTGCCGTCCTTGGCCAGGGGCCGTTTAGTAGCTTGACGTCTGCGGGACATGATTATTTATTCCTTTAAAAAATTATTTGGCGGCGGGCTTGGCGGCCTTCGGACGCTTCACGCCATATTTGGAACGGCTCACGCGGCGCTTTTCAACGCCGGCGGCGTCAAGCGTGCCACGGACAATGTGATAACGCACACCGGGCAAGTCCTTCACACGACCGCCGCGAACCAGCACGATCGAGTGCTCCTGAAGGTTGTGGCCCTCATCCGGAATGTAAGCGATAACTTCGTATCCGTTCGTGAGGCGAACCTTCGCGACTTTGCGCATCGCGGAGTTCGGCTTCTTGGGAGTGCGGGTCATCACCTGGATGCACACACCACGACGAAACGGAGAATTTTCCAAGGCGGGAGACTTGGACTTGTAGTTGACTTTGTTACGGCCCTTGCGGACCAGTTGGTTAATTGTCGGCATTTGCGTTAAATATCGCTGTAAAAACGACCGTTTCTTTTTTTGGAAAAACGGAGCGCGGAATATAGCAAACCCGACCTGCGTGGCAACACTATTTTATGGCTTATTTGGAACATCCGCCCGGCCACCGCCTTTTCAGGCAGTCCAAACTTGAACTTCCGCCCCGAAAGCGGTAACCCACTGCCACCCATGCGAACACGTATCCTGACCCTGTTTTCCATGCTCTGTCTGGTGGTTCGTGCCGTTGGCGCGGATGCCGGCTATAAGCAGGTGTTGATCACCACCGACACCAACGCCATCCATGTCCGGCTGCCGCTGACGGATGTCGCCGGAAAAGTTCGCGTGAAGAAAAAATCACCGGGGGGATTCGGATTGCCGGTCGCCCCGACCAAAACCCGGCTCGGCAAGGCGGAATATCTCGAATGGCAGATTGGCTACGACCTCCCGGACACCAACAGCCCGAGCGTGGTTGCGCACATCCAATTCACCCGGAAGGGAGAAACCAAATACGGCCACGAACTTTCCAAAATCATCTTTGAGGCGGTGCGCCTTGGCCTGCTCTCAACCAACGAGTTAATCCGTGAAGTCAAAACCCTGCCCCACATCAAGCCTGCCGATTTCGAGGAAAACCAGCCGGTGCAGATTGAAATGGACACCAACAAAACGCCGGGCGGATTTCAGCGCGCCGTGCAACGCGTGCCCCAATTCACCAAGATCACGCCCTACGGCTGGGTGCAAATCCAGCTCAAGCAAAAACAGCGCGCGGTCGGTTTTCAGGCGATGGTTTATGTCTGCCTGCCGATGGATAAAGTGCTGACGATGGACGGAACCCCGCGCCCGCCGGGCAAGGCCAAACCCAAGGAAACGGTCTATTACGATTTCACCCGCGAGAACGCCGCCTTCCTGCTCGACATCATTCATGCCTTCGGCCTGGCCTCGCAGCAGCACAATGAGGATATCCGGCAGATTCTTGAAAAGATTTTGGAGGCGACGCGTTAAACCTTTTTGCGTCTCCAGCCGGCGACAAACATCCCGTTCCCGCCCAGGTCCTGCGGCCAGATGGTCAATTGCGAAACATTTGCCGCCCTGCCCGTCTCCAGCTTGATTTCCTCCCAGATCAGCGGCTCAAACTCCGGCTGGCTGGCATTGAAAGATTCCACCACTTCCGCCGTCTCCGCCCGCGTTAGCGTGCAGACGGAAAAAATCAATTTTCCGCCCGGTTTCAGGCTGGGCGCAACGTTGGCCAGCAGTCTTTTCTGAATTTCGGAAAGCTCCCGCACATCCTCCACCGTCGTGGTCCAACGCGCCTGGGGGTTGCGCTGCCACGTGCCCACGCCGCTGCAGGGCGCGTCCACAAGCACACCGTCGAATTTGGTTTTGGTCGGCAGCTTTGCGCCGCCGTCCCAGGATACGGAACGATAGTTAAACACCTTCGCCCGGCCGGCGCGCCGCTTGAGTTTTTGCAGGCGCCACGCCGCCCGGTCACTCGCCCAGAGCAGTCCTTTGTTCTGCATCAAATCGGACAAGTGCAGCGTCTTGCCACCCTCGCCTGCACAAGTGTCCCACCACGTCTCGCCCGGTTGCGGATCGCAGAGCATCCCCACCATCTGGGACGCGATGTCCTGAATCTCGAATTCGCCGGCATGAAACTCCGGGGTCTTGAACAAATCTTCCTCGCCCTGATAATTCAGGGCCTCTCCCAGCAACGGGCTCACTTGTGCGCCGGATAATTTTCCCGCCAGAACGCCTGCCTGACCACGCTTGGCGCGCAGCCAAAGCTTCGGTTCCCGCTGCAACGAGCACAGCCAGTCGTCGCTAACTTCCAGACAATCCGCCGTCCACGCGGGAACAGCCTTGGCGCGCAGTTCAGACAACGGAACCGAGGCTTCGTTGTCCTGAAACCGCTGGTTCAAGCGCAAAGCGAGCCGCATTTTTGCCACCACGCCACGCTCCTCGCGCAGCCAGACATGCCAGCGGTAATAAATGAAAACCGTCTTGGCGACTTCCGTGGCATCAAAGGGGGCGAGATCGGGAATCTGCTTGAGCACCTCGCGCAAGGCGGCATCCGCAGGTTTTTCCTTGCCGGTCCGGCGGATGACTTCCGTCGCGATGTCTTGAACATTGTGAATCACAGCCCGCAGCATACGCGATCGGACCGTGTCAGCACAACGCGGACATGAAAACGGTTGGTGCCGCCCTGCGTGGATGCCGGCCGGTTGACAGAGCCACCGCGAGGATGTTCATGGCCGACTGGGAGATTTTCACGTCATCCTTGCCGTCCGGCTAACAGTTCCCTTTGCCGGGCCTGTATTGGACTTTAACCAACCAGTCAGTGCGCCCGGCAGGGCGCACAAAAAAGCGGCCTCCGTTGCCGAAGGCCGCTTTGATTTTACTCAGACCGCTTGACGTTTTTTACATCACGCCTTCGCCACCAACTGGCGCAACACATACGGCAGGATGCCGCCGTGCTGGTAGTAGTCAATTTCGATGGGCGTATCAATGCGGCAGCGCACCGGCACATTTTCCACCGTGCCGTCTTGGCGGGTAATCTTCAGCGTCAAATCCTGCTGCGGCTTGATGTTCGCATCGAGACCGACGATGTCGTAAAGCTCGGAGCCGTCGAGTTTGAGGCTCAAGGCCGTGGTGCCTTCCTTGAACTGGAGGGGCAACACGCCCATGCCGACGAGATTGCTACGGTGAATGCGCTCGAAGCTTTGCGCCACGACGGCTTTCACGCCCAGCAGGTTCGTGCCCTTGGCCGCCCAGTCGCGGGACGAACCGGTGCCGTATTCCTGGCCGGCAATGACCACCAAGGGCGTGCCGCGCTTCTGGTATTCCATCGAAGCGTCGTAGATGGAAACCTTCTTCCCTTCCGGCTGCAAAACTGTGTCGCCGCCTTCCTGGCCGGCGAGCATCAGGTTTTTGATGCGGACGTTGGCAAACGTGCCGCGCGTCATCACGCGGTCGTTGCCGCGACGCGAGCCGTAGCTGTTGAAATCCTCCGCCGCGACCCCGTTCTCAATGAGATATTTGCCGGCCGGCGATGTCTTTTTGATGGAACCGGCCGGCGAAATATGGTCGGTCGTCACGCTGTCGCCAAAAATCGCCAGCGCGCGGGCACCATTGACCGGCTTGATGCTCCCGGCCTGCAACGCAAAGTTCGTGAAGAACGGCGGTTCCTGAATGTAGGTGGACCGGCGGTCCCATTCATAAACGTTGCCGGTGCTGGACGGGATTTCGTTCCACTTCGGATTTTGCGCGGCAAAATCCTTGTAGAGCCGGCGAAACACATCCGGCTGCAACGCCGCCTGCATCAGATCGCGCACTTCGCGGAGGCTCGGCCAGATCTCACGGAGAAAGACGGGCTTGCCATCCTTGTCCGTGCCGAGCGGATCGTTGGCCAGGTCAATGTCCACATGACCCGCGAGCGCAAACGCGACCACCAGCGGCGGCGACATGAGGAAGTTCGCCTTGATGTTCTGATGCACGCGGGCCTCGAAATTGCGGTTGCCGGAGAGCACCGACGCCGCGACGAGGTTGTGTTTCACCACCGCGTCCTCAATCGGCGCGGCCAGCGGACCGGAATTGCCAATACAGGTCGTGCAGCCGTAGCCGACGAGATTGAAACCGAGCTTGTCCAGGTAGGGTTGCAAACCGGTCTTGTCGAGATAATCGCTCACCACACGAGAACCCGGGGCAAGCGATGCCTTTACCGAGGCGTTGACAGTCAGGCCGCGTTCCACGGCCTTTTTGGCGAGCAGACCGGCGGCGAGCATGACGCTCGGGTTCGAGGTGTTGGTGCAACTGGTGATCGCGGCGATCAAAACCGAGCCGTGGCCAATGGTCGCTTTGTCATCGCCATTCATCTGCAAATCCACCCGGGTCCGGCCCAGCTCTTCAGCCTTCATGCCAAAGCCGCTTTCCGTGATGGGCCTGCTGAAGGCGGTGGTGAATTCATTCTTCAGTTTCGGCAGTTCAATCCGGTCCTGCGGACGTTTCGGTCCGGCCACGCTGGGCAACACGGTGCCGAGATCGAGTTCCAATTCCTGCGAGTATTGGATTTCCCCTTTCTTCGGAATGCCCCACAAACCTTGCGCCTTGTAATAATTCTCGTAGGTCTTGACCGCTTCCTCGCTGCGGCCGGTGGCGCGCAGGTAATTCACGCATTCGGCGTCAATCGGGAAGAAACCCATCGTCGCACCATATTCGGGCGCCATGTTCGCGATGGTCGCGCGGTCCACCAGCGGCAACGCCGCCGCGCCGGGACCGAAAAACTCCACAAACTTGCCGACCACCTTCGCCTTGCGCAGCATCTGCGTGACCGTGAGTGCGACGTCCGTGGCGGTAACGCCTTCGCGAATCGAGCCGGTCAGGTGAACGCCGACCACGTCCGGCGTGAGAAAATAAACCGGCTGACCAAGCATGCCCGCCTCGGCTTCAATGCCGCCGACACCCCAGCCCACGATGCCGAGTCCATTGATCATGGTCGTGTGCGAATCCGTGCCAACGAGCGTGTCGGGATAGTAAACTCCGTCGGCGCTGAGCACGCCTTTGGCGAGATATTCCAGGTTCACTTGATGAACAATGCCGATGCCCGGCGGCACGACTTTGAACGTGTCAAACGCCTGCATGCCCCACTTGAGAAACTGATAACGTTCGCGGTTGCGGGTGAATTCCAGATCCAGGTTCCGCGCCATTGAATCCGCGCCGCCCGCAAAATCCACCTGCACCGAGTGGTCCACCACCAAGTCCACCGGCACGAGCGGTTCGATGATCTTCGGGTTTTTGCCCAGTTTGGCCACCGCGCTGCGCATCGCCGCCAAGTCCACCAGCAGCGGCACGCCGGTGAAATCCTGCAACACAATCCGCGCGACCACGAACGGGATTTCCGCCGTGCGTGTCCCGGTGGCCTTCCAATTGGCGAGTTCCTTCACGTTGGCCTCGTGGACTTTCTTGCCATCGCAGTTGCGCAGGACGGATTCGAGGACGATGCGGACGGAAACGGGCAGCTTGGAAACCGGGCCCACCCCGGCTTTTTCCAAGGCAGGCAGCGAGTAAAACTTGCCCGGCTGGCCGTTGCCCAGTTCAAAAGTTTGCAGCGAATCGAAAAGATTGTGTGATGTGCTCATTT
>JAJXXI010000623.1 GCA_021781185.1 bacterium | reverse complement strand
CGGGCTGGCTCTTAATGCCGGTGTGGCGGATGTCCTGGGCCTCCCAGAGATAGACGACATCCTCGGCGATGTTGGTGGCGTGGTCGGCAATGCGTTCAAGGCTCTTGGCGGCGACCATCCAGTGCAGGCAGCGGCTGATGGCGTCGGGATTTTCCACCATGTGCTGCACGAGCGCGGCGTGGATCTGTTTGTTCAGCGCGTCCACTTGCTTGTCGCAGGGAATGACGGCGCGGGCGGCTTCGGGCGCGTGCTGGACGAAGGCGTCAAGCGCTGCCTTGAGCATTTCCAAGGCGCGACCGGCCATTTGCGGGAGGTCGAGCTGAATTTTTACCGGCGGCTCCTGCGACAGATCGCGGGCACGCTTGGCAATCTTGGACGCCTCGTCGCCGATGCGCTCCAGATCCTGCGAGATTTTCATGGCGACCGTGACGAGCCGCAGATTCGTGGCGAGCGGCGCCTTGGTGAGCAACTGGATGGCGAGATCGTCAATCTCCACTTCGCAATGGTCAATGACGTCGTCGTCAGCCTTGACGCGCAGGGCGAGGTCGTAGTCGCGCTGCATGAGCGCCTGCACGGCCTGATTGACGGCGGCTTCGGTGTGACTCGCCATCAGCAGCAGTTTCTGGCGCAGACTGTCCAGTCCGGTTTCAAAAAGATTATCCATATCCTGTATATTCTGGGGTGAAATTAGTTCAACCGAAGCGTCCTGTCACATAATCTTCTGTGCGCTTTTGCGACGGGTTGGTGAAGATTTTTGCGGTGGGTCCAAATTCGATCAATTCGCCGAGATAGAAGAATGCCGTGTAATCCGACGAACGCGCGGCCTGCTGCATGTTGTGCGTGACGATGACGATGGTGTAATCTTTCTTCAGATGGACGATCAAGTCCTCGATTTTTTGCGTGGCCAGCGGGTCCAGGGCGGAGGCGGGTTCGTCCATCAGCAAAACTTCGGGCTGCACCGCGAGCGCCCGGGCGATGCAGAGGCGTTGCTGTTGCCCGCCGGAAAGGCTGATGGCCGGCGCGTTTAGGCGGTCTTTGACCTCGTCCCAGAGCGCGGCCATCTGCAACGACTGCTCGATGCGCTCGGCCAGAAGCTTTTTGTCGCGCAGGCCGTTGAGTCGGAGACCGACGGTGACGTTCTCGGCGATGGACATGGTCGGGAACGGATTGGATTTCTGGAACACCATGCCGACGCGGCGGCGGACGATGACCGGTTCCACGCCGCGAGCGTAGATGTCATCGCCGAACAGGCGGATGTCGCCTTCCATGCGGGCGTCGGGATTCAGTTCGTGCATCCGGTTGAGCGCGCGGAGGAAGGTGGATTTGCCGCAGCCGCTGGGGCCAATGATCGCGGTGACGGCCTTGGCGGCAATATCAATGGAAACTTCCTTGAGCACCTTGTTCCGGCCGAAATGAACCGAGAGTCCGCGCGCGGTGAGGGCCGTGCCAGCGGGGAAATTCAGTCCGGTGGCGGCGGTGGCAGGGTTGGGAGTTGCAGGCATGACAGTTTGTGCTTCGCTTTCAGGCTTTCTGTTTGAACCGGTCGCGGGTGAGGAAACGGACGCCGACATTGATGGCCAGCACGAGCATCAACAGCACGAAGGCGCCGGCCCAGGCCTGGCGGTGCCAGTCATCGTAGGGCGAGATGGCGTAGTTAAAAATCAGCAGCGGCATTGCGGCGATGGGTTCGGTCAACTTGTGCGCCCAGCCCAGATTGCCAAAGGCGGTGAAGATCAGCGGGGCGGTTTCGCCCGCGACGCGGGACAGCGCCAGCAGCACCCCGGTGACAATGCCCTTCAGCGCGGTGCGAATGACGATTTGGACGGTGGTTTTCCATTTGGCAATGCCCAGGGCCATGGCCGCTTCGCGATAGCCGCCCGGCACCAGTTGCAACACCTCCTCGGTGGTCCGCATGACCAGCGGGATCATCATCATGCCGAGCACAATGCCGCCGGCGAGGGCCGAGGGGCCGTGCATGGGCACGACCAGCAAACCATAAACGACCACGCCCCAGGTGATGGACGGCACGCCGTTGAGAATGTCGGCGGCAAAGCGGATCCACCAGTTCAATTTGGAGCCGCCGTATTCAGAAAGGTAAACCCCGCCGAGCACGCCGATCGGCACGCCAAAGATGGCGGCTTGGAGCAGCAAAATGAATGTGCCGGCAATGGCGTTGACCATGCCGCCACCGTGTTCTCCGACGGCCTTGGGCAGCTTGGTGAAAAAATTCCAGTTCAGGGCGCTGAACCCTTCCTTGACCAGATGATAAAATACCAGGACCAGCGGCAGCACCACCAAGATCGCGCAGACAAAGGTGAGCGTCTGCATGAAGGCATTCTTGAACTTGCGCCAGTTGTGGTTGGAGACGGTCATCTTAGTGTTGCGGTTTGACGGATGGGCCGGCAAAGGTTTTCAACAGCAGTTGCGCCAGAATGTTGACCAGCACGGTGACGCCCAGCAGCACCAGGCCGAGTTCAAACAATGCGCTCGGATAAATGGGCCCGGTGGCTTCGTTGAATTCGCTGGCGATGACACTCGCGAGCGTGTTGGCGGGGGCAAACAGTGAGGCGACGATTTGTGAGCTGTTGCCGATGACCATCGTCACCGCCATGGTTTCGCCCAGCGCGCGGCCCAGGCCAAGAATGACCGCGCCGAACAAGCCTTTCTTGGCGTAGCTCAACACGGCGATGCGCGTCACTTCCCAGCGCGTGGCCCCCAGCGCGTAAGCGGCCTCGCGTTGCAGACCGGGCACCGAGCGCAGGATTTCCCGCGACACGGACGTGATGATCGGAATAATCATGATGGCGACAATGATGCCGCCCGCCAGCATGGAAGAGCCGATGTAGGTCGGCCCCTTGAACAACGGCAGGAAGCCCAGATATTTTTGCAGGAACGGAAACACGGGATCGCGCAGAAACGGCACCATTACAAAAATACCCCAGAGGCCGAGAATCACGCTGGGCACGGCGGCGAGCAGCTCGATGAACATGATCAGCGGCTGGCGCAGCCATTGCGGCGCGAGTTCCGTCAGGTAAACCGCCGTGGCCACGCTGATGGGCACGGCGATGATGAGGGCGATGAGCGAGGAAACCACCGTGCCGAAGATGGCCGGCAGCGCACCGTAAACATCGTTAACCGGATCCCAGTCGCTGCTGACCAGAAAGCGCCAGCCGAATTTGTGCATGGACACCTGCGCGCCCCGCAGCAACTCAAAGCCGATCAGGCCGATGAGCACGAAAATGACGAGCGCCATGGCCAGGGTCAGCCACTTGAAGGCGCTGTCGCCGTGTTGTGATTTGGCGCGGTCGGGCTGGCGGTTGGCTGGGTTCACTATTTTTATGGTCAGTCTTTAAAAACAAAATGGACGAAGAGCGGGAGGAACAACGCTCTTCGTCCGGCTCACGCCCTAAAATTTAGCGGGCGGCGGAGCGAAGTCAGTATTTTATTGTATCAATCAGCTTCAATTCGCGCTGCTGAACGTTTTCCGGAAGGGGCGCGTAGTCCAGTTGGGACGAGATTTTCTGGCCGTCGGTGATCGCCCATTTCAGGAAGGCGACCAGTTTTTTGCCATGTTCGGCGTTTTTCTGCTGTTGATAGACGAGCACCCAGCTTGCCCCGGCGATCGGGTAGGCTTTTTCACCGGGCGGATTGACCATCGAGAAACGGAAGTCGTCCGGGATGTGGGCCGTGGCCAGCGCGGCACTGACCGAATCAGGCGAGGGAGAGATGAACTGGCCAGCCGCGTTCTTCACGTCGGCGTAGGGCATTTTGTTTTGGTCCGCATAAGCGAGTTCCGCGTAGCCGACCGCCCCGGGAATCTGCTTCACCTGGCCGGCGACGCCTTCGCTGCCTTTGGCTCCGAGGCCGATGCCGGCGGGCCATTTCACGGAAGTGCCCTTGCTGACAGTGTCAGCCCAGGCCGGATTCACGCTGGAGAGATAATCCGTGAAGATGAAGGTGGTGCCGCTGCCTTCGGAACGGTGGACGGGAATGACCGGCAAATTGGGCAGGTCAATGCCCGGGTTCAAAGCGGCGATCTTCGGATCATTCCACTTGGTGATGCTGCCCAGGTAGATGCCGGCAATGATTTCGCCGTCCATCTTCAGCTTGGGATTGCCGGGCAGATTATAAATAATGGCCACGCCGCCGGCCACGATGGGCAGATGCAGAATCTTGCCGGGCGCAGTGGCCATGTCCGAGTCCTTCATCGGCGCGTCGGAGGCGCCGAAGTCCACGGTCTGGTTGAGCAACTGCTTCTGGCCGCCGCCGGAACCGATGGAGGCGTAGTTGAAGCGGACGTTGTCATCCGTTTTGCCGTAAGCCTCGAACCATTTGGTCAGGGCCGGATAGTCGAAGGTCGAGCCGGCACCATTGATGAGCGTCTGGGCCTGGGCGCCGAAAACGGTGGCGCAGGCGAGGAGGGAAACGATGATTTTTTTCATATCAGGGAGAGTTAATCAGTTTTTTTCAATTGTTCACGTTACGTTACAGTTACGATGCGGTGACTTTAAAATTTCCACATCACGTCCGCCATGGCGTGGATGGCCGAGGATTTTGCGGCCGGATACGGGTTGTTGATGAGGTCGTTCATGTAGCAGGTGAAGGTGAACGTCAGCGAGTCTGTCAAGGAATAATCGGCCTTGATCAAATGGCCCTTGATGTTCGTTCCACCACTGATGCTTCCGGTGGTCGCAGAGGTCGGCACCAGCGCGGCATTGTCGTCGTCCACCAACTGGTCATACCAGGCGTCGCCTTCGATGTATTCGTAGCGGTAGGAGATGTCCCAGGTGTGTTTCTTGCCGGATTTGCCGAAGGTGACGCCGGCCCAATAGCCGTTGTTGTTCGAGGGCGCGGCCGGGTTGTTGATGAATTCGCCGGCCACGGCGACCGGGAATTTCCCTTGGTATAACGGGAAGCTGTCGAGCGTGTAGGTCACGCTGGCGTCGGCGATAACGGGGTTGAAGTTGTAAACCGGGGCGCCGGCAGCGTTGACCGTGTTGCCCTGGTTGTAATTTTTGACATTGCTGGAGGTGAGCTGTCCGGCACTGACGATCTGGAATGCGCCGATGCCGAGCGAACTGCCGAGCTTGTCATTCCATTTGGAATTCCACGCCACCTGGCCGCCATACAGAAACGGATCGTGCGTCGTGCTGCCGATTTCATCCAGCACAAAGGCCGCCCCGGCGTAAGAGATGTTGTTTTTGTCGTTGATCGTGTATTTGCCCTGCACCGCGCCGCCTTCGGGCGTCAGGTCCGGATCGAACACCATGGGGGTGAAATGGAACGGGTTGTCCATTTTGCCGATCGTGGCAGAGAGCAGCCAGGTGCCATCGTTGATCGCCGTCCATTTGCCGTAGGCGGCGTCAATGTAAATGCTTTTCTTGGAGAAATTGTCCTGTAGCGTGCTGTTGTTGGACAAGGGGGTGCCGCCGTAGGAGCTGGCATAGTCGCCCGAACCCAGCCGGAATCCCACTTGGAGATTATCCTGCATGTTGATGACCAAGCCGGCGCGGAGACGGTAGCGGAGCCGGCCGCGGTCCACCGTGTAGTCACTGCCCATAAAATCGTAGCGGCCGCGGAAATCGCCGCTGACCTTGTAACCGGTCACCCAACTGGGCATGCCGGTCATCTGGCTGAAACTGTTGGTGAAGCTGTTGTTGTATTCCTGCTGGTTTTCCTCGCGCAACTGCTTCGCCTCCGCCGTGGTGAGGATGCCTTTCTGTTCCAGCTTGTTGATCAGCGTGTCGCCGGCGACATCGGCATGAGCCGGGGTGGCTTGAGTGGCCAGCATGGCCGTGGCGGTCGCGCCGGCCAGGAATGTCATTTTTTTGGTTAAATTATGTCGTTTGTTTTTTTTCATAATGTGCTTCGGTCTCAAAGCGGCTTCAAAATGCGGCAGTAGTGTTACGGAATAATGGCGTAAATGTTACGATCATGTGACATTGCCCCCGTTCCTGGCTTGCGATTGGGCGAAAAAATTGCAAAATCCGTGCGGCTGGATTTTCGTCCAGTGCCAAACTCACTGCATACATTTATGTTTTCTCTCCAGAAATTCCTCGGCAAAGAGGACTTTTTTTTCGGCCTGCTTGAAGCCAGCGCGCTGGAAGCCCACAACAGCGTCCAGTCGCTCATCAAATTGAGTCATTCGCTCGATCAACCCGTCGAACTCGAGGCCTTCGCCCGCGCCCGCCGCAAGGACAAGGAGATCACCAACCAAATCCGCAACGCCGTCTATACGACTTTTATTACGGCGTTGGAACGGGAGGACATTGACGCCCTGGCGCTGGCCATTTACCGCATCCCCAAGACCGTTGAGAAATTTGGCGAGCGCATTCTGCTCGTGCCCCAGCACGTTCGCGGCGTGGATTTTTCCGGGCAGATCCAGTTCGTGGAGAAGGCCACGGAATGCCTGATAAACCTGGTCAAATGTCTTCGTTCCGGCATTGATCTGGAAGAAGTCAAAAAATGGAACGACCGGCTCCAGCAGGTCGAGGGTGATGCCGACAAGGCCATCATGGAACTTTACCGCGACCTGTTCAGCGGGAAGCACGACCCCTTGAAAGTCATTGTCTTGAAGGACCTTTACGAGCTGCTCGAAAAGGTCATTGACCGCTGCCGCGACGTGGGCAACGTCATCTCCCAAATCGTCCTCAAGAACTCCTGACGGCCATGTTTCTGGTATTTACCGTCATCTTCGTGGCGTTGATTTTCACCTACACGAACGGCTTTCATGACACCGCCAATGCCATCGCCACCGTCGTCGGCACCAAGGTGTTGACGCCGCGGCAGGCCATCATTCTTGCCACCGTCACGAATTTGCTGGGGGCCATGGTCGGGGCGGCGGTGGCCAAGACGATTGCCTCCGGCTTGGTGGATTCCAAGTTCATTCCCGAAGGCATGGCGTCGCCGATGCTCATCTGCGCCCTGATTGCCGCCATTTTTTGGAATCTGCTCACCTGGTATTTCGGCATGCCGTCCAGCTCCAGTCACGCGCTGGTGGGCGGATTGTGCGGTGCGGCTTTTGGCGTGGCGCATGGCAATTGGCACGCCATTATCTGGAGCCAGGCCCCGGCCATCGGCAAACCTTGGTGGACCGGCGGCGGGGTGCTCTACAAGGTGGTCGCGCCCATGGTGATTTCGCCGATTCTTGGTTTCATCATCGCTTTTTTCATCATGGCGTTTCTTTATCTTTCACTGCAAAAAGTGCGGCCACACACCGTCTCCAAGTCGTTTGGCATTCTACAGTTGTTCAGCTCCGCCTACATGGGTTTCAGCCATGGCACCAATGACGCGCAAAAAACCATGGGCATCATTGCGCTCGCCCTCATGGCGGCGACCAAGGCCGGCACGTTTGACCATCTGCCCGTCTGGCTGGGTTTTTTAAAAGCGGCGGAACCATTGCCGGGGAAAGCGATGGACATCGCCCTCTGGATAAAAGTCCTGTGTGCGCTTACCATGGCTGCCGGCACCGCGATTGGGGGCTGGCGCATCATCAGAACGCTCGGTCACAAACTGGTGAAACTCCAGCCGGTCCACGGCTTCGCGGCGGAAACGGCTGCGGCGAGCGTGCTGCTGGGCGCGGCACTATTCGGCATGCCCGTTTCCACCACGCATGTCATCACCACCTCCATCATGGGTGTCGGTGCAGCCAGACGCTTCAATTCCCTGAAATGGCCGGTGATCGAACGGATCGTCTGGGCCTGGATCATGACGCTCCCCGTCAGCGCCGCCATCGCCTATGCCTTGGTAAAAGTGGCGGAACTCCGGCAGTAAATGTTTGCCTTTCAGTAGCAAAACGACGTGTGGTGATTCATTCCTCAATTCGGGGTAGAATCCATGGATCGCCCGCATCAAATCCGTAATGCGGCCCGCCACCTCCAACCCCGCTGAAACCGCCGCCAATCACAACCATGGTCAGCAACCGCTGGCGTTCCTCTGCATCCGGTCCGGTCTCATCGTTGCCCATGACGATGGCATCCATGACCGTTTTCAACAACGCGTAGCCCAGCGAAGCCAGCCTCGGAATCTCCGCCAGATTTGCCGCAGCACCGCACGCCAGCACCAAATGGGTGTAACGCATTGAAGCCGCCGTTCCATCCCAGCGAAGATAGTGCGTCTCGTTTTTTGCGATCAATCCGGCTGACGCGCGCCTCCAGCCCCTTCGTGCGCCGGGTCAACTGGCGTCCCGCCGCGACAGCGTGCAGCGGAGAAATTGGTTCGCCTCCGGTGCTATTTTCGGTTTCCGAAGGCGGCACAGACGGCAGCGAATTGCCGGTTCCCACCAAGTTCGGATGGTTGTCATGTTCGCCGGTGGCTGCCAGCCACACGCCATATTCTTCTGCTTTGTCATGTCGGATGGTTTGATGTTTTGCATTGGTGCCATACTGACGAACGAAACTGTCTTTTGCCATTAGGTGAACACCCCTGCCGGAGCGTGAACGGAAATGCCCCGGTGAACGCCTTGTC
>JAJXXI010000382.1 GCA_021781185.1 bacterium | reverse complement strand
TCCGATCTGTTGCCTGCATTTCGTTTGGGACCCTGGCTTCCATCGCCGCCGGTTGCTATTACAAAATCCGCCAGCTCGCGGCCGGCGGATCCACCGTGGCCGAACTGCTCGGCGGTCGGCGTGTCAGTGCCGGCACGACTGATCCCGATGAACAGCGATTGCGCAATGTGATCGGGGAGATGGCCATCGCCGCCGGCACCTCCGTGCCGGAAATTTATGTGCTCGATAATGAGCGCGGCATCAATTCCTTTGCCGCCGGCTACACGCGTCACGACGTCGCCATTGGCGTGACCTGCGGCTGCCTGAAGCTGCTCACCCGGGACGAACTGCAAGGTGTGGCGGCCCACGAGTTCAGCCATATTCTGAACGGCGACACCCGGCTGAACATGCAACTGATCGGCCTGGCGCATGGTTTGTTCTGGCCGACGATTCTTGGGCGCATCTTGCTGTGGGGCAGTCCGGAGCCGGTGGCTCCGGGCGAGAGCCTGTTCGATGAGGACGAAGCGCCATCCTATCTGCCGACGGCTCCGCTGGGATTTTTGTTCATGGCGGTCGGTTCCATCAGCCTGCCGTTTGTGCGCCTGCTCAAGAGCGCCATTTGCCGGCAGCGCGAATGGCTGGCGGATGCCGCCGCCGTGCAGTTCACGCGCAATCCTGCCGGCATCGAAGGCGCGCTCAAAAAAATCGGCGGGTTGTTCAAGCAGGGCCGGCTGGATTCGCCGCATGCCGAGATGGCCAGCCATCTGTATTTTGCAGATTGCAGCTATGCCCCCTGGCTGGATTGCCTGGCCACGCATCCGCCCGTGGATCAACGAATTTTGGCGATTGATCCCACGTTTGACGGCAGTTTCCCCAAGGTGAAAATGCTCGCCCCGACCCAATATGAGCGGGAGCAGGCTTTTGACCAGGCTGCGGCACATGCAATGGCCCTGGAGCGAATTCTGCCCGAAGGAAGGTTGAATCTCAACGGCGGGGCGACCGCCGAGCATCTCCGGCAGGTGGCGCTGATGCGGCTCCATTTGCCGCCAGAGGTGGGCAACGCCCTGCACACATCCACCGGTGCGGCCGGCATCGTCTATTCCCTGCTCTTGAGCGATGACCGTTCAACCCGCGACCGGCAGATGGAAATTTTGCGTGCCCGGCTCGCGCCTGACCTGTGGGCACAGACCAAAGCCATCGCTCCGTGCATTGAGGCGCTGGGCGACCGCTATAAACTGGTTCTGGCCGAGTTTTCCGTGCCGGCCTTGCGTGAGAACAATCTGGCTGAACATGACGCGTTTCAGCAAACCATCCGGCAGCTCGTGGAGTGCGATGGCTCCATCGCGTTGTTTGAATACACGTTGATGAAAATGGTCGCCCGTCAGTTGCAAGCCCATTTTGTCAGCGCACCACCGGAGGGCACCCAGTTTGGTTGCGTGCGGGATTTGCTTCCGGAATGCGCCCTGCTGCTCTCCGCGCTTGCCCATGTTGCCTCGGATGATGAAAGCGCCGCCCGGAACGCCTTTGCCGCCGGGGTGAAATTTCTCGATGCACCGGCGGCGGCAATCCAGTTTCTCTCCCGCGATCAGTGGGACTTGGCAAAAGTGGATGCCGCCCTGACCCGGCTGGCCGGGTATCACGCGCCGGTGAAACGAAACATCCTGCTGGCCTGCGGCCGGACCGTGATTGCCGATGGCCAGGTCAATGTGCGCGCGGCGGAACTGCTCCGGGCCGTCGCCGACGCGCTGGACTGCCCCATGCCCCCCTTTATTGAATCCATTCGCATGGATGAACTGGCCAAGGAAGATTGAGCCGCTGGCAGGATGATGGCCGCCGCCAAAAAATATAATCCGGCGGCGACCTGCCGGGACGCCGCCACGGATATTATTTCCCATCACCACGACATAATTCTTTGTTCCTTTTCGGAGTAGGGCGTGACCCGCCCGGACATCCTAGCTGGATTCACCATTGATTCTTCAAGAGCCGCTGGCGAGAGGGTTCACGTCTCACCGTTGAATGATGGAGAGTCATCGTTGAGTCGTTAAGAGGCACCTTTCGTCCCTGACGGGACTTTGGAAAATTGCGGGCATCGAGTCCCTGTCATTCATGGTTGGGCTATTTTCAGGCGAAACGGCGCGATGTCGAAAACAGCAATCGGGACGGGCGCGCTCCGTAGTGCAGGCTTTCCAGTCCCGAGTTTGGAACGGGCGACTGGAAAGTCGCCCGAACCGGCAGACAGAAATGTCTGCCCTACATCTTGGCCGTGCGTCACGGTGGCCGGCGGCTAAGACCTAAACACGAAGGAGGAAGCATTTGAGGAGGTGGTGAAGTCGGCGCCGGAGGTGGCGATGCTGGTGCTGGTGCATTGAAGTAGCCGCCGATGTGTGGCGGCTCTGAATAATTTCTTGTTTCCGAGCAGCTTGAGCCTCCTCACGTCGGCCGCTGCGGATTTTACTTCGCCGTCACGACGACGTAATTCTTTTTTCCTTTGCGCAGGAGGATGTGTTTGCCGAAGAGCAAATCGGCGGAAGTCACCGCCCGGGTGGCGCTGGCTTCGCGGACGTTGTTGAGGTTCACGCCTCCGCCTTCGATGTCTTTTCGCGCCTGCCCCTTGGACGGGCACAGGCCGGCGTAAACCACGAGTTCCACCAGCGGAAAGCCTTCGCCGTTGAGCTTGGGCTTTTCAATTTCCTTCGTTGGCACTTCGCCGATGATTTCGTTGAAGATGCCCTCGGAAATATCCTTCAATTCGCCACCGAATAAAATTTCACTTGCACGAACGGCTTCCGTCGTTGCCGCCGGGCCGTGGATCAGATCCGTTGCGGCCTTGGCCAGCGCCTTGTGGGCGACCCGGGCGCCGGGATTGGCGGCGTGCTGGACAGACAGCGATTCAATTTCCGTTTGCGGCAGGAACGTGAAGTATTTCAGGTAGCGGATGACATCCGCATCGGCGGTGTTGATCCAGAACTGGTAGAATTTGTAAACGCTCGTGCGCTGCGGATCCAGCCAGATGGCGCCGGCGGCGGTCTTGCCAAACTTCGAGCCATCCGTATTCGTGATGAGCGGGAGCGTCAGGCCGAAAACCTGCTGGCCGAGTTTTTTGCGCGTCAGCTCGATGCCGGCGGTGATGTTGCCCCACTGGTCGCTGCCGCCGATCTGCAATTCGCAGTTCGCGTCGCGCCGCAGCACCATGAAATCGAAGGCTTGCAGCAGCATGTAGCTGAACTCGGTGTAGCTGATGCCGACTTCGCGGTCTTCCATCCGGGCGCGGACGCTTTCCTTGGCCACCATCTGGTTGACGGAAAAATGCTTGCCGATGTCGCGCAGAAAATCGAGGAATGACATTCCCGCCGTCCAACTCGCGTTGTCCACCAGCCGCGCGGGATTTTGTTGGGTTTCAAAATCGAGCAGTTTGGCGAGCTGCACCTTCACGCTGGCGATGTTGTGATCCAAAATTTCCCTGGTGAGGAGCTGGCGCTCGGCGGTTTTGCCGCTGGGATCGCCAATGCTGCCGGTCGCGCCGCCGGCGACGGCGATCGGGTGATGACCGAGCAATTGAAAGCGTCGCAAAGCCAGCAGCGGAACCAAATTGCCCACGTGCAGGCTGTCGGCGGTCGGATCGAAACCGCAGTAAAGCGTGATGGGCGCGGCAAGTTTCTTTTCCAATTCGGCCGCGTCGGTGCAGTCGGCGACGAGGCCGCGCCATTTCAGTTCGTCAATGATGCTCACCCGGTCAGGTTAAATTGGCACCAGTGAAAAGCCAATTTCCAATTGAATCCTCTTCCGGCTCGTCCCCTTATTTTTCCGGGCATCAGGATGGGGCTGCGGATGAGGACGATTGGGCAACTTTGGACTTTGGACTTGGGGGCCGGGTCATTAATCTTCGCGCGTGTCAAAAATGTTGAAAGCCTCCGGCGCGATGGCCGCCGCCACCTTGACCAGCCGCCTGCTGGGCCTGATGCGCGAGATGGTCTATTACGGCTTCATGGGCACAGGCTGGGTGAACGATGCCTTCGTATATGCGTTTACCATTCCCAACCTCTTCCGGCGGCTGCTGGGCGAAGGCGCGCTGACGGCGGCGTTCATCCCCATTTTCAAGGAAAAGGAAAAGCAACATGGCGAAGTGGAAATGTGGCGGGCGGCCAATGCCGTTATTTCCGGCTTGGTGGTGGCGGCGTGCGTCATTGTCGCGCTCGTGCTGCTGGCGATCTCCCTGGCGTTGACCCTCCATTCGTTCGACGCAAAAACCAAGCTTTTGCTGGAGCTGCTCCGGGTGATGTTTCCCTACATGATTCTGGTCTGCCTGACGGCGGTGATGATGGGCATGCTCAATGCGCGCGGCCATTTCTTCATTCCGGCCATGGGTGCCACCATGCTGAACGTGGTGATGATCGCCTCGGTTTTCTGGCTGGCTCCCCGGTTCGGGGTCGGGCTGCCAAAGGAACAACGGCTGCCGGTGCAGATCTTCGCGCTCGCCTACGGCGTGCTGGCGGCCGGCGTGGCGCAGGCGGCGTTTCAATTGCCGACGCTCCGGCGCGACGGTTTCCGTTACCGGTGGGAATCGCCGTGGCGCAATGAAACCGTGCGGCAGGTCGTGCGCAAGATGATTCCCGGCACCATCGGCGTCGCCGCCTTTCAAATTAACGTCGCCCTGGTGCAGGGCGTCGCCTTGTTCATCGGTGCCGGCATCGTTTCCTCGTATAACGGCGCGGTGCGGCTGATGGAACTGCCGCAGGGCATGATTGGCATTTCGCTGGCGACCTACCTGCTGCCGACCTTGTCAGGGCTCGCGGCGGAGAAAAACTATCCCGAGTTTCGCGCCACCCTGCGGCAGGGGCTGGGCACCTTGATTTTCTTGAATCTCATTGCTTCGGTGCTCCTCACGGTGCTGGCGTTTCCGATCGTGCGGTTGCTGTTCGAGCGCGGTGCTTTTACCATTGTCTCCACTCAGCATGTGAGCTACGCGCTGACTTGCCTGGCACCCGGACTGGTGATGTTTTCCACCGTGAACATTCTGGCGCGCGCCTTTTATGCGCTGGGCGACACCAAAACGCCAATGCTCATCAGCATTTTCTGCCTGACGCTGAACTTCATCATTTCCTGCCTGCTGCTTCATCCGCTGCGCGAAGGCGGACCCGGCATCGCCAACACCCTGACCTCCGTCCTGAACGTCTCGCTGCTCGTTTTTGCCCTGCGGAAAAAACTGGGGAAACTCGAATTGGAGCCGCTGCGGAAACATCTTGGAACGCTGGCCTTGATGACCTTGCTGGCCGGGTTTGTCGCGTGGGAATGCTGGCAGTTGTGGGAAAGCACGATCGGCCACGCCACGCTCGTGCGGAAAATTGGCGCCGTGTTCGTTCCGGGCGGTGTTGCGGGCGGGATATATTTTCTGGCGGCTCTGGCCTGTAAAATCCCTGCGGCCACGGAATTGACCGGATTTTTGCTGGCGAAATTTAAAAAGCGGAATTGAACCCGGGAAATTCTGCGGGCTCATTTGTGAGCCGTCCACTGTTTCCCCGGCCTGCGAGCGTTCAAGCGCCCACGGTTGCCGTCCAGCCGTTTTCGCCGAACCGGCTTTTGAATTTCTCCGCAAGCGTATCCGCTGCCGCCAGGTTTTCCGTGATGGCAAACGTGGTTGAACCGCTGCCGGACATGAGCGTGACCAGCGCCCCATTCTCCCGTAGAAATGCCTGATAGAGAGCCAGCACCGGAAACTTGTCGAAGGCGGGGGCTTCCAGCGAATTGTAGGTTTCCGCCGCTGCGGCTTTTAAATCGTCCCCTTGCAGCAGGGCGATGAGCTTCTCCGCCCGGCCTGGCTGGCCATGCAACGCCTCGGGAAACCGCGCGAGATTTTGATAAGACCACGGCGTGGAGATGCCGAACCCGGGATGAGCCAGGAAAAACGCCTTGCCGCGCAGGGCCGGAAAATTCTCCAGGGGCCGCACTTTTTCACCCCGGCCGGTGGCGAGCGCCGGCTGGTCGTAAAGAAAGAAGGGGACATCAGACCCCAATGCAGCCGCGAGTTCGTGCAGTTTGTCCACACTCAATGGCGCCCCAAACAGTTCGTTGAGCGCGGTGAACGTCACGGCGGCGTTGGCGCTGCCACCACCAATGCCGCCGGCGAGCGGCAGGTTTTTCTGAAGATGAATGCGAACCCCATCGGCAATGTTTGCGGCGGCCAGAAATGAAGCGGCGGCGCGATGAACGAGGTTCTTCGAATCGGTTGGCAGTTCGGCGTGGCTACAGGAAAGGAGGAGTCCCGCCCCGGTGCGTTCGAAGGTCAACCTGTCACAGACATTCACCGGCTGCATGACGGTTTCCAGTTCGTGAAAGCCATCGGCGCGGCGACCGAGAATGTTCAGGATGAGGTTGACCTTGCAGGGTGATTTTTTTTCCAGGGCCATGGTGTCTCAATAACAGAAAACGCGCCAACCGGTCTGTTGGCGCGCGAATCTAAAGACGTTTCACGTTCAGTTGTCGAACACTTGGAAACGGCTGCCGGGCACAAACGGTGCCACGTCGCCACCGCTGAAACCGGTGTAAGTATCCGTGTCCAAAGTGGAGCTGGATATCATTCCCGGATGGTAGCTGTCCGGATATTGCGGGTTGATCGGCAGGTAGTTCGTCAAGACCGGCTTGTAAGACGGAATAGGGAAAGTGACCACTTCGTAAAGGCCCACCCCCACCCGGGTGATGGACTGGTCAAAACCGTGAATGACACCGTAGGAATAATCCACATCCGGCGAAGAGAAAACCGCATCCTGTTCGACGCTGTGGCGGAGATCCCCCCAACGAACAATCTCCATCGTGTTGTTCAAACCGCGGGACAACTTTTGTTCCGGTCCGGAGCAGCCAGTGATGACCATGGCGGTAACAGCAGCCGCGAAGAAAAATATCATTTTGCGCATACGATTATGAGATTGTGGGCTGAGCTTACGCGGAATTGCCGGCTTGTAAAGCGCGTTTTGCGTCAGCGCCAGTGCTGGCGGATCAGCGGCCAGCCATGGGCAAATCCGGCCCCGATCAGACCCGCCACCAGCAAGATAATCAGCAGCGCCAACAACAGTTTGCGCCGCGCTTTGGCCCGGTCCGGCTGGTCCCAATACCACGCCACCCACACGCTGAATTCATAAAGCAACTGCAACGGCACAAACATCACGAGCTGGGTGATCGGCTCCGGCGTCGTCAAGACCGCCCCGAGGATCAGGTTGATGACGATCATGTAGCGCCGCGCCTTGGCCAGCGTGGCGTAACGCAGGACGTCAATTTTCACCAGCGTGAGCAGCACCACGGGCAGTTCAAAACCCAGCCCCATGCCGAGCATGAATTTGCAGACGAAGCTGATGTAATCTTCCGCCCGCCATTGAAACGCGCCCAGGCCCAGCCAGTTGGAATACATCTGCGCCGCCGCCAGCGCCAGCGGCATCAGGATGAAATAGCAAAATGACACGCCGGTCAGAAACAACCCGCAGCCGATGATCAGGGCGCGGAACACATGTTTTTGCTCGTGCATTCTCAACGCGGGAAAAACGAACGAGGCGATGAAGTAAAAAACGAACGGTGCCGCCAGCAGCGCTCCGCCGTAGATCGCCACTTGAAACGCCACCACGAAGCCGCCGGCCGGGCTTAAATTCACCAACTCAACCTGCATCCGCCGCATGTCCGAGATCGCGGCCTTATCATTGGTGACATGCCAGCCCAGAACTTGATTGGTGCCCACCGTGAGTGGCTCCACTTCCACGGCCACGAAGGAGTTCGTGCCCAGATTGAATTGTTTTGCCTGCGCGGGCGCGAGTTCGAAGCTGGTGAGATGATGGCTGCCAAAGTTGACGGAAACCACCTGCTGGTCGCCCGTGCGGACCACCGGGGCGTTCATCAAAGGCCATTTGATGATCTGAACGACGTAGTTGGCCCCGATCAGGCAGATCAGCATTCCCAAACCGAGGGCCACGATGCTCTTGACGAGCACCCAGCGGAAATCCTCCAAGTGTTCAAGGAATGTTTTGACGGGTCCGCCTTCGGAAGCGTCGTCAATCTCCCCGGGTTCTTGCTCGCCAGCCATGCCGCGAACTTAACCTTAAGCCTCCGGGGGATTCGGGGATTTCGACTGCGAGACAGTCGAGGCGGGCTGGCCGTTGGAACTGGGTTTGACGGGCGGAACGGGTTCGCCGGCATTCTGAACCTCTTCAGTCACTTCCCGCGCGGCTTTCTTGAATTCCTTGATGCCGCTGCCCAGGCCCTTGGCGAGCTCCGGAATCCGCTTGGCACCAAACAAAAGCAATACTGCGAGAATGACAATGATCCATTCCCAACCACCTAAAAATCCTGCAAGCATGACGTTCATAAAATTAACCGGCTAAGAACAGACTAAGCCTGCCCGCGATTTTAGTAAAGCGGCAAAAAAAGAGCCGCGCTGGTGCGCGGCTCTAATAATGCCATTCCCGGTTTAACCAGGATTACATTCCCGCTTTCGGGTGGAGCAGGACAAAGTCATCACGACG
>JAJXXI010000723.1 GCA_021781185.1 bacterium | reverse complement strand
GCCCGCCATTTCAGGTAGCCCGGCCTGGTCATCGGGTAATTTTCGCGCGGGCTTTCCCAGCGGCAGATGTGCTGGCAGCGGGCGGCAAGCTGGAGCGGTTCGGACGGAGCAGGGGAGAGCTTCAGCACCCAGGCGGTCAGTCGCTGCGCATAAAGCAGTTCGCGCGGCTGGCCGTTTTCCCGATTCGGATCGCGGGAGTTTTCCTCGTCGAACCGGCCAATGGCGGCAGTAAATTTTTCGTTCACCCGGCGATTATGCCGTCAGATTGAACCGGAGGAAATGGGGAAAACCGGGAACATCAGGTGTCTCCGTTTTCCCGGTTTGCTCCGGTTCAAGGCGATGCACGGCTACGGCAATTCCAGCCGGTAGAAACGTTGCCCGTTCGTGGCGGGCGGGTTGGTCACGGAAAAGTTCCCGTTGTCATCGAATTGGTTCGTGAGGATGCGCGTCCAGTTTGTGGCGGGCGTGGCGAGGTTGGTGGAGGTTGCGACGTAATACGTGGCACCGGGGGTGCCGCCGGAACCGCTGAAGACGAAATTGCCGCCGCTCTGAACGCCGGGGCTGGCGATGACCGGCGGCGTGGGCAGGGCGACGATAAGTTTCACCACGCCGGTGGTGTTGGTGTCGAAGCTGTAATTGTAACCGGCGGGTGCGGAGACAAGCGTGAGATCACCCAAGTCAAGCGCGCCGGAACAGGTGAACAGCGGGTAAACGCCCGGACCAAATCCGGCGGCGTTGGTGACCTGCAACTGGCCGGTCAACAGCAAGTCGCCGTTCACAACGACGGAATCGCGGCTCGTGCCGAGGGCGAACTTCAGGATGGAATTGTCGTTCAAGGTGAGGTTGTTGGTGAACGTGAGCGCGCCGGACGGATCGCCGGGAGCGAGCGTTGCGCCATCTTCAATGGTGGTGGCGCTGCCGATGATGCCATTGCCGGTGAGCGTGGCATTCGCGGAAATTTCCAGGTCGCCTGTGCCGGTGGCGGAACCAGTGAGGCTGTTTGCACGCAGCGTCCCGGAACTGACGGTTGTGCCGCCGGTAAACGAACTGCTGCCAGTCAGCGTCAATGTGCCGGTGCCGGTTTTGGTGAGCGAGGTGACACCGCTGCCGTCAATGATGCTGCCGGCAAACGTGGCGTCGGTGTTGAGCGCCCCGACAATCCAGTCCGCCGTGGAAAGTTCCGAACCGGCCGCGCCGGAAAGTTCGCCGACGCTGATGGTGCTGCCAGAAACGTGATACGCCACCGCGTTGGCCGAAAG
This sequence comes from bacterium, assembly GCA_021781185.1. Classification (GTDB taxonomy): domain Bacteria; phylum Verrucomicrobiota; class Verrucomicrobiia; order Limisphaerales; family UBA11358; genus UBA11358. Next base: position 7,296 of record JAJXXI010000723.1, on the reverse strand, counting down.
GTTGATGGCTGCATTGGCGTAGCCGTAGGAATTGTTGATGCGGAAATCACCGCCATCGCCGTCCACAAGCACGTTGATCTTTCCGGTGAAGCCGGACCAGTCACCGTCCAATTCCGTTCGCACATACGTCACATAATAATCGAGCGTGCCGCCGCCGGTGAGCGAGCCGTGCAAATTGCAGCGGGCATCCGTGTTGAGCCGGCCGCTGTAACCGGCGGGCACGATCAAGTTCCAATAGGCGTCATTGTAGGAAGCGGCGTCGGAATACATCGTGAGCGTGCCGCCTTGCAGCGTGATGTTTCCGGTGCCGAGACCGGATTGATTGGCCGTGTCGTTGGCCAGCAACACCGTGCCGCCCAGGAGGGTTGAGCCGCCATAAAACGAGTTGCTGCCGGTGAGCGTCAACTGCGCCGCGCCGCTTTTGATCAGCTTGCCCAGCCCGGCGATTTCGCCGCCGCCGATGGTGTAGGGGAGAGTGTTGTTGGCCACGGTGAGCGATACGGGTTCCGCCGTGCCGGAAATCGTGACCGTGCCGTTGGTGGAGGTGTCGTCGAAGCGGACGGAATCAAGGTTGTAAAAAACGTCCGCCGCCGTGCCGTTCAACCAGTTGGCGGTCGTGGCCAGATCCCAGTTGCTGCCGTTGGTGCCGCGCCAGACGAGCGAGGATGCGGAGCCGGTGACGTTGAGCCGGACGTAGGAGGGATTGCTGCCGGCGGCCGGTCGGACCAAGGCAAACGTCTGGCGCGTATTGGCGGGCAGATTCATGGCCGTGCCGCCCCAGGCGGTGGAACCGGTGGCTCCTTCAATCAAATAGTAGGTGCCGGCCCCGAGCGCGCCATCGGTGAGATTGAAATTGAACGTCTGCACGCCGGACATGGCCAGGGTGCCGGTCAGGTTGATCCGGTCGTTGGCTCCGGAGGGCGAACTGGAGAGATCGAACTTTAACACCGGTGAACTGTTGGTGAGATTTCCGTTGATGGTGAGTGTGCCGGTGCCATTGGTCCCGGGGGAAAGAATGCCTCCGGGGTTCACCTGCACCGGTCCGGCGATGACGCCGGTGCCGCCAAGCGTGGCGTTGGCGAAGACGGTTGTGAGTGACGGTGTGATGGTTCCATTGACGAGCAGCGTGCCGGCGATGACGCCGTTGGTGCCGGAGAAGGTGTTGTTGCCGTTCAACGACTGGGTGCCGGTGCCGAGCTTGTTGACGCAAATGGCGCTGCCGGCGCTGTTGGCATTGCTGACGATGGTGCCGGTGAAGATCGCGTCCTGATTGTTGCCGCCGATGTTGAAGACGGTGTTGCCGGTGCCGGTGTTGGCGGTTTGCGGGCCTTGCAATTGGCCGGACCCATTCAATGCACCGAGGACAACGGTGTTGCCGGCATTGCGCGGCTGGAGCGAGCCGTTGATGATGAAATTGGGCTGGAGCGAGCCGAAGGTTTTGCCACTGCTGGCTGCGGAAAAGCGAACTGAGGATCCGGAAAAAATGTTGATGGTGCCCGGAAAGCCGTCGAACTGGCCGGTGCTGGTGCCGGAAAAGCTCTGACTGCCATCCAGATTAAGGACACTCGATGCAGCTCCGCCGGTGAGGTTGCCCGAACAGCCGTTGGCGATGTAGCCGGAAGCGATGGTGCCGGTCTGGCCGGCCGGCACGGTTAGGGAGGCGATGTAGGTGGCAGTATGTCCGCCTGCCAGACTGACGGTTGCATCGCTCAAGGTCACGCGGCCCGAGCCAAGGCTGGCACCATTGTTCAGGGCCAGTGTGCTGCCGTTGACGTTGACGCTGCCGGAAAAGCCGCTGTTGACGTTGGCAATGGTCAACGTGCCTGAACCGGTTTTCGTCAGCGTGCCGGAGCCGCTCAAGGTACCGGTGCCACCGAAAGTATAATCTTGGTCTGCGTTGACAAAAATGGCGCCGGGCAAAAGCGTGCCGGTCAAGTTGATGTCTGGAGAAGCTGAACCGGTGTCATCGAACGTAACCGCATCGTTGTTTTTGAACGCGACCAGGGCGGAGCCATCCAGCCAGTTGGAAGCGGTGGTGCTCCAGGCGTTGGCCGAACCGTCACCCTGCCAAATCAGATTGGAGGGCAGCGGCGCGGCGGCAACGGTGACCCCGATGATTGCGCCGCCGAACTGGGTGGCGCTGGCGGGCGGTGCCACCGGAGTGACACAAACGGTGACCGTGACACTCAAGGTTGAGCCGCCATCGTGAACGGTGAAATCAAATCCGCCCAATCCGGTGAAATCCGCCGTGGGAACGAATTGCGCATTCGTGCTGTTGAGCAACGACACGGTGCCATTCGTGGCGTTGGCCAGGGTGAACGTGGCGCTGGAAGAAAAGCCGCCGGTGAACTGACGGAGATTGATGATCACCGGCGCGTTTTTTTGCGTCACGGCGTGCGGTGCGGCGAGGAAGTTCAAATAATTTTCCAGCAACGTGTAGCCGGTGACGGTGTTGGTGAGCGGGTTCGCCGTGTTGGGATCTGAGCCCGTGGCCAGTTCCCAGTAGTCAGGCATGCCGTCACCGTCGGTGTCCGGGATCGCCGCCAGGCCAGTGGTGGTGCCATAGCCGTTGTTGCCCAGGCCGGTCTGTGTCTGGCTGGTGTAAAGGGTGCCATCCGGACCGGTGGTGCCGGCACCGGTGCCCGTCGTGCCGCTGCCGAGTGTTTGAATCTGGCTGAGCAGGAGCGAGTCAACTTCATCGCGCGGGAAAGCGCCCGCTGCGGAAACATCATAACGATACGCCAGTTCCGGTGTCATGGTGGGGATGACCGTTGTCCAGGATGACCATGGCGAGGTCAGGATGGTGCCGACAGTTTGATACCAATAGGGCGTGGTCAGGCTGCCGTTCAGGCTGCCGTTTTTATCCGAGTCATACATGTTGCCCGAGTAATAGATGCTTTGGTTTTCATCAATCTGATACCACGGGAAATTGCTGCTGCTGCTGGCCGGACCGGCAACGAAATAATTGTTCACGATGTCGTGCTTGAACTTGGTGCTGGTGTGCGTGGTGTAGCCGGCGGAATTGTTGTATTCCAGGTTGTTGATGAAGGTGTCATTGACCTTGGCCAGGGGATTGCGGTTGTGGGAATTGGCGAAGATGTTGTATTGCCAGGACCACTGGCCGCCGACGGATTCCGCATGACAGCCGAATTGCTGCCCGGTGGGGTTGGCATTGATGCTGTTTTGCACGGTGATGGACGTGACGAGATACGTGCTGTCGCCCACGCCATCAATGTTGTTCCACGGCGCGAAGGCGATGGACGAATGATCCACGATGATGTTCGACGCCCGGTAAAAACTCAGCGCGTCGTCGGTGCTGCTGGCCGTGTCGCTGCCGGGGCGGATGCGGATGTAACGGCAGATGATGTTGTTGCGGTTGGCGAAGGAAATCTCCCCGCCGTTGAAAACAATGCCGCCGGGGGCGGTCTGGCCGGCAATGGTCAAACTGCTGGAACAACTGACGGCCGTGCTGAGCTTGATCTCTCCGCCGACGTCAAAAACGATGGTGCGTCCGCTGTGGCTTACGGCATCGCGGAACGAGCCAGCACCGCTGTCGTTCAGATTGGTGACGTGGTAAACAGTTCCGTTGCGGCCGCCGGTGGCATAGGCGCCAAAACCGAGCGCGCCGGGAAACGCAGGTGTTTGTGCTTGGAGGGCTTGAACAAACAGGAAACCTGCCAGCCACAGGCGAAATGGGGTGCAGACACGAGAGGGGCTCACAGTATTTGACGAGACGACAAAGGAAAGCATGATGGCAATTTAGGCTTTGTATGACTTCTCACCCATCGGATGTTCATCCGATTCCTCATGAGGGAACAAAGCGATAGCGAACCATGCGACAATATAAACTCATGCTTGCCGCCGCCATCAGCAATTTTGGTGATGGTGCGCCAGTCGAAATCAATGCCGCATTTTGTCACGATATTCCCGGGCGGACATGCTGGTGGCGCGTTTGAAGGCCACGCAGAAACTGTTGATGCTTTGGTAGCCGCAATCGTAGGCGATGGTTTCCACTTTCTGGCTGGTCTGCGCGAGCAGTTTTTTGGCCCGCTCAATGCGAACCCGCTGGAGTTCCTGTCCGGGCGTGCGTTGTAGATGTTCCAAAAAGGCTTTGTGCAGACCGCGCCGGGACATGCCCGCCACGCCCACCAGATCTTTGATGCAAATCGGCTCGTGGCCGTGTTCCCAAATGTAACGCAAACTGCGGCCCACGCCGGGATGGCTGATGGTCAGAATATCACTGCTCTTGCGCACGATCACTCCGGCGGCAGGGATGCGGATGGATTCAACGGGAGGTTTTTCACCTTTCATCAACCGATCCAGCAGTTCGGCACCAGTGTAGCCGAGATTTTCCAGGTTGGTGTCCACACTTGAAATGGGCGTGTGCATGGCATCGGGGGCCAGCAAATAGTTTTCCGCGCCGAGCACGGCGACATCCTCTGGAACCCGGATGCCGACACTCTCGCAGGATTCCAACACGTCGAGCGCTTGCTGGTCATTCGCGGCAAAAACGGCGAGCGGCTTTGCGGCCTGCTTCATCTGGGAGGCCAGCCATTTGCGTTTGCGTTGCCACTCCTGTTTGCCGGTGGCGTAGGAAGGCGATTCGCGCCAGCGCAGCCACGAACAACCATGGCCGGTGTCGTTCAGGGCTTTGACAAAACCCGTGCCTCGTTCCTCATAGGACCAGTTGTCGGCGTCGCTATAAAAACAGAAATGGCTGAAACCGTGGGCGAGAAAATGCTCCGCCGCCAGTCTGGCTGCGTGGGTGTGATCTTCCAGCACGCGGGGAAACGTCAGTTCCGGTCGGCGAAAACTGAAGTCCACCGTGGGCAGTTTGGCGGTCTTGACGAATTCGGCCAGGTCGTCACCCGCGCCGAGCCAGGCCAGAATGCCATCGCCCTGCCAGCCCCACGGAATGATTTTTTCGCGGGTGAATTCGGAGTAAAGATGCCAGCCGTGTTCCTGGGCATATTTTTCAATGCCCTGATGCAACCGGTAGTCATACCAGCCGAGGGCGAGGAACACTCGCTTTTGCTTTTTTGCCATTTGGATGTGGGTTCTACTAAAACGTAATTATCGCACATTTCAAGTTTTTCTGATGGATGTTTTGCGCGGCCGGACAGGTGGGATTGATAAGTATCCGGCATTATTGGTGCGTTAATTTCAAATATTTTTGCAAAACGTGAAGAGTGACAGGTGGGTGATGGATGCTACTGTGGGATTGAAACAACTCATGAAACATTTCAGCCCAACTCGGCGGTCGCGTATCGTCGTTTCTCGTTTTTCCACCCTGGCCAAAGACGGCAGGGGCTTCACGCTTATCGAACTCCTGGTGGTGATTGCCATCATCGCGATTTTGGCCGCCATGCTGTTGCCGGCGCTGGCCAGCGCCAAGGAAAGGGCCTTGAGAATTGCCTGTGTGAATAATTTAAAGCAGATCGGCATTGGCGTGAATATCTATGCTTCCGACAACGAAGATTTCGTTCCGCAACGGAGTTGGCCGGCAGGACAGAATCCATGGCAGACCTATGAGGTATGTCGTGTGGACCCCGGCAACGGGAAGACCTTGACTCGCGGTCCGTATAATTTGGGATTGCTGTATTTCTCCAAGCTGGCAGGGGATGGAAAGCTTTTTTACTGTCCCTCGCTTGCCAAGATGTCCAGCGGAAATACCGAATACGAATATTACTCCACACAAAACTATCCTTCGACCCCAGCTGGCTCCGGCGATGACAATGTCCGGGCTGGCTACGACTATTATCCGCAACCTTTGCAAACCGCTTCAGCTTCGACCAGTTATGGCACCTACGATTTACCGGTGATCAATGGTTCTGGTGTGAAAATTTCCTTCACTCCGCCTTCTGGCACGGTGAACACGGTCAACGAATACACGCCGCCACTTAAGCTTTCAGCGACGGACCCCAAAAAGGCCATGTCGGTTGATGAAATCATGAAGATGTCAACTTTGGGCCACAGGAGTGGTGGCAAGCCAGACGGGGTGAATGTATTGTATGGAGATTCCCATGTAAACTTTACCAGTGTCAGGTCAAATAACAAGAAAGGCTCCGGTTTGCCATTTGATCCCAACCTGTGGTCGGATCTTTCCAATGGCCCAGGCCCGGGAAGTGACCCGGATGCCTTCCGCATCATTATGAACGGATTCCGGCCGTGAAATCGTTGTGAAATCTTTCACCGATGGCTTGGCCGCCGAATGTTGGCGTGATTATTTAAACGAAAAATCCCAAATGGTTTCCAACTAAAACACCAACTCAAAACCAAAATGAACAAAACGATGCGACTCCCAATACTCACGACAGTGCTCGTGTGTCTTGCCGCCCAAATGACCCAGGCTGAGGTCTTTTTCAGCGATGCGTTTAGCGGTGGCAGCACGATTAATTCTGGAACACCTGCCGATCCCACGTCCACCAGCACTGCCTATCAGATGCTTTCAACCAAGACGCAGACGCCTGCACCAGCCATTGCCCCCGGCGATCTTTTATTTGGCATTCCTTCGACGAGCAGCGGAGTTATGGAGATTCAGGCGTTGTTTGCTACCAATCCGATGGCCCTTGTCATGCCGGGGGATAATATCCAACTGACGATTGTTTTTACCAACACGTCCGGCATTTTTCCTGCGAGTCCCGGTTCTTCGCAATTGGGCATTGGTCTATTTAATAGCGGCAACATCGTGCCGTTCGCTCCGCTGCCCGGCGGGACGAATGTCACGACGCGTCTCACCATAACTGACTATACGGAAAAATGGCAGGGCTATTTTGGCCAAATTGTCAGTGGCACCAGCAAGATCCTGACCCGGCCGTCACAGGCATCCGCAACGGATGGATGGAATCAGGAACTGGTCTTGTCCGGCAGCAGCTCCAGCACGGCCCGGAATCAAGCTACTATTGCATCCTCGGCGTCCACCCCCGTGTCGCTTAACACTGGAGAAGCCTACACGGAGGTTCTTTCCATCACGATGAACGACGTGAACAGTCTTGCCATTACCAACACGCTTTATTCCGGGATCGGCACCGGCGGCACCGTTTTGGTGAGTTATGGCGGGATTGCCGCCAACAGCACTTTCCTCACCGGTGGATTTAATGGTTTTGGCTTTGGTTATCAGAGCAAGGTGGCTGGTTCGGCAAGCACTATTGATGTGTCCTCAATAGAGGTTTCTGGATCTATAACACCAGTTTCAAGCCCTCCTGCAATTAACCAGCAACCTGTTGATGTCACGGTTCCCAACGGTGCGTCCTGCTTCTTTTCGGTTGATGCCACCGGATATAATGTGACTTATCA
>JAJXXI010000473.1 GCA_021781185.1 bacterium | reverse complement strand
GCCATGTGGACATGCTGGTGGATCAAATGTGGATTGGGCGCAACCGGTTTACCAACAATGCAAACGCGAATCCATTTGGCAAGTTCGAGTTTGATGACGGCATTGTGGATGTGAACACGCTGCGTTTGGGGTATCAAGCTTACACCAACGATTCACATTGCAATGGCACAATTACGGTTGGTGGCAATGCCACCAATTCCGCCCTGCTCAAAGTCAATACGGAATTGAGCCTGGGTTACACCCGTGGCGATTATGCCGGCGGGGTCGAGGCGGCCAAGGGATATGGTCAGATCGTGATTAACACCAATGGGACGGTGGAAGCCAATGCGGTCACCGTTGGCCAATTGAGTGGTAACAACACCATCACCGTAAACAATGGAGGGGCGCTTTTTGTCAGTAACACGCTGGCCGACGCGACAACGGCATTGGGCACGCTCACGGTTCAAGGCGGTGGAGCTTTGACTCTCAATCGGAACGGGGCCAACACGCTGGTTTACGTCACAAATCTGGTGGCCAGTGGCGGTGTTATCAACATTGCTTCGTCCACCGGGGCTGGATCATTCAGTCCGATTATATCGTATGCACCAGGTCATGGCGAAACGGCCAGCTTCACTGCGGGCACCATGCCTGCCGGTCTGAGCGGCACCATTTTTAACAACACAACAACCCATACGATCGATTTGACGCTGAGCGCCGGCGCGCCCAAGACGCTGTTGTGGCAGGGGTATGTCAATAATGTCTGGGATAACAGCACGAAAAACTGGTATGACCCAGCCACCGGTCTGCACACCAATTTCTCCACAGGCGATAGCGTGATCTTTGATGATACGGCAAGCACCGCCTCCATCAACGTGAGCGAAGATGTCGTGCCGCGTCAGGCACTTGGTTTTGATGGGATAGATATGACCAACAATGTCTTGAATTATACATTCAGCGGTGCCGGTGGAATCCGGGGAGCGGCAACTTTTGTGAAGGCGGGCACTCAAAGCGTGACCATCAATAATTACACGGAGGTTGCGGCGCAGGTGGTTCAAGGTGGCATCACTGGCAACGGAACAATCGGTTCGGTGACCGTTTCGCCCGGGGCAACCTGCTCACTGCTTGGTGGTGGCACAGTGCTTGGAAGCCTGACTTCTGGTGGCATAGTGAACAACGCAGGCACGGTTCAAGGTGCCTTGGTGTTGCAGGGGCCAGCCATCATGACTAACGCCGTTGGTGGCACAGTGCAGGGGCCATTAACCACGGACGCAGGCAGCTTCATCTACAACGCCGGAACTTTCAGCGGACTCGGTTCGGCGACGATTGCGACAAATGCGACATTCATTAATGCTGGCACCATCGCCAATGGCGGGAACAATGCCGGGAGTCTGACCGTTAGCGGCACCTTTGAAGACATGGGGGTTGCTGCCGGCGCATCACTGAATTTGACCACGCTGACCATTAGCGGCGGCGGAACGTTCATTCCCGGGGGTGATGGCATTGGGACCACTACAGTTCTCAGTGATGGACAAAACACCTACAATGGCCGTGTGATATTACTGACCGGTTCCACCAATATTTTCAAGGTGAACGTGGGGGGGACACCGGCGAACACGGTGCTGACCTCTGGTTTCATTTCGTTTGGCCCGAATCAGTCGGCTTTGGTGCAGAACGGCGGCACCATCCTGCTCAAACAAGTCGGCGGTCCGGCATATGCGGTTGGGCAGAATTACACCTTGGTTCAAAATAACTTTGGCGGAGCTCCTTTCAACGTGGGTCTAAACACCACTAATTCGTTGTCCGTGATCGATCCATCCGTGCCGTCGGCTGGTCTGGCTTGGGACTTTGGCCAACTCATCAGCGGCGGAGTCCTTGGCATCAAGGCAATCCCAACCACACCAACCAATGTCGTTTTTGGTGCATCACTTACCCAAACCATTAGCACGAACATTCCGCCGGTGACCAACAATGTCATTGTGACGTCACTGTCATGGCCGGCGGAATACATCGGCTGGAAATTGGAACAGCAACAGACAACGCTTGCGAAAGGATTGTCCACAGCGGCCACAAACTGGACCACGATTGATTCGTCGCTTTTTACTAACGCCATGGTCTTTACGAATGCTGTCACAAGCAATTCCGCCGTTTTCTACCGGATGGTAGCTCCGTAATCGGGTCAGCAGCCGTCTGCGGCCTTTGGTTTGTCCATCAAAGCCGGGGTTGAGTGAAGACTTGACTCCGGCATTTTTTTTGGCCGAAAACGCTGTTGTGCTGGATTTTAAAAATAGCCCGAAAAATATTAAATGCCTGAACCTTTCAACAGTTGTCTGCGTCTTTTACATGAGGAAGTCTAAATGAATCGAGTTGCCTATTCCATTTATCTCGCCGTTCTGTTGTTGTTTACGGTCCACGCGGATGCGTTCAAAGTGGATTTGAATCCGGAGGACACGCGGAAGGACATTCTCACGGCCCGTTGGGACAATTGGGCGTGGCGTGCGGGGGCTTCAGGCACGCATCGTTTTGGTGGCATCACGGTGAGTTTCCGTGCGGGGGCCAAGGAAATCCTCTCGCCCGTTTTGTTCAAGGGGTCGCTGGATTATGGTGCCACCATGTCGGCGGACGGCATCGTGGTTGGAAATCCAACCGGTGACGGCGGCTTTGACATGGTTATCAGTGGATTGAGCCCAGGGAAGCATAGCATCGTGACGTATCACAACGAGGTCCGGGAGCGCTTTGCGCCGGCGGTTTTGGACGTTTCCATCGGGGATGTGGTGAAAGAAAAGGGGCTGGTTTCCACGTATCGCGCCACGAATGATTATGATGTCGCCAGCACATATATCAAAGTCGAAGCGGTCGCTGGCAAGGATGTGGTGATTCATTTCCGCCCGGAAGCCTCCAGCCGAAATCAAAGTCTGATCATCAACGGCTTTGAAATTGATACGGCGGATCCGCATCGCAAGGCCATCAAACCTTCTCCTGCCGATGAGGATGAGCACTGGCCCAATGAATCGGCATTGACTTGGACGGCTCCGGCGACCGCCACCACGCATCAGCTCTATATGGGAACGGATTCCAACGCCGTCGCCATGGCCACGCCCGCTTCGCCGGAATTCAAGGGCAACCTGAAAACCGCCTGTTACACGCTGCCAACCTTGGATTCAATGCAGACTAATTATTGGCGCGTGGATGAGATTAACGGTCACGGCGCGTCACCGGTCAAAGGCGAAATTTGGATGTTCCGCACACGTTCTCTGGCTTTTCCGACGGCTGAAGGTTATGGGCGTTTTGCGCGCGGCGGTCGGGGGGGGCGAGTGATTGAGGTGACGAATCTTTTGGACTATGACAAAGCCAAAGGTGAGGCGGTGATTCCCGGCAGTTTTCGCGCGGCGGTTGAGGCGGATGGCCCGCGCACCATTATCTTTCGAGTGTCCGGCATCATCCACCTGAAATCTCCCTGTGCCGTTCATAATCCCTATTGCACCATTGCTGGTCAAACGGCGCCGGGCGATGGCGTCTGCCTGGCGGATTATGGTGCCGGCGCTTACGGCACTCACGACGTCATCATCCGGTATATGCGCTTCCGCGTCGGCGACGCGGCCCAAAAGGCCATGGACGGTGCGGGCATGAGCTACTGCGACAACTGCATCATGGATCATTGTTCCATCAGTTGGAGTTCGGACGAGGGCACGAGTTCGCGCGGTGCAAAGAACATCACCTTCCAGCGCAACATTGTTGCCGAAGCGCTGCAGCATGGACCGCACTATCGGGCCAATGACCGCACCAAAAAGGAAACGCACGCCTTCGCCGGTTCCATCAGCGGCAACATTGGCAGTTATCATCACAATTTGCTCGCGGATTGCACGGACCGGAACTGGAGTCTGGCTGGCGGGTTGAACCAGAGCGGACACTACGCCGGCTACCTGGACATCCGTAACAACGTGGTTTACAACTGGACGGCTCGCACCACGGACGGCGGAGTCAAGGAGTTGAATTACGTGAACAATTACTACAAACCCTATCCCAAGAATCCATTCGTGAAATGGCTGTTGAAGCTGGACAAGATCAATCCGGCCTGGGGCACGGAAAGTTATTACATGACGGGGAACATTCTGGAAGGCCATGTGGACGCGACGAATAATTGGAGTGCGTTTGAAAACAGTTGGCCCAGTGCCCGGAATCCGATCAACGCATCCGCCGTGCGCGTAGATCACGAGTTGTATCCGTCTTATGTGACCACGCAAACGGCTCGCGAGGCATTCACGAATGTCCTCGCGAATGTCGGCGACAACTTTCCGAAATCCGACGTGATTGATCTGCATATTATCAAGGACACGCGGGATGGCACGGCGGAATACATTGGCACCAAAGGTCCGACCTTCGGCGACCGGCCGGGGCCGAATTATCCCGGCATCATTGACCAGCCGACGGATGACAAATCCGCGCTCGGCTCGCCGGATTTTCCCTGGCCGAATTACCGGACATACAATGTGCCCGTGGACAGTGATCATGACGGCATCCCGGACGATTGGGAAAAGGCGCACGGACTGAACCCGCACGACCCTTCCGATGCCAATAAAGATTTGAACGGTGACGGTTACACGAATCTCGAAAAATATCTCAACTCGCTCGTCGGCGAATATTCAATGACAACCAAATGAAATCAAACACGATTCTTACAACACTATTTCTATCCTCACTTGTGGCCTCGCCGGTTTTGTCGCGTGAAAACTGGCCCATCCCTGATGCCGTCATCAAGGCGCGAGATGCTGCCTGGAATCAATACGAGCAGGGAGTCATCTCCAACGACGCACCGGTCATCGCGGAGTGGGCGGCCAAGGGGAAACCTTTCATTCCGTGGGCGTCCAAGCCCGGCGACTTGCCGCAGGCCAAGGTGCCGGCGTTTCCCGGCGCGGAGGGCGGCGGGAAATACTCCTTCGGCGGTCGCGGTGGAAAAGTTTATGTCGTGACGAGCCTGGCTGACAGCGGGCCGGGAACATTGCGCGAAGCCTGTGAAACGGCTGGACCGCGCATCGTGGTGTTCAACGTCGCCGGCATCATTCATCTCAAGAAGCCCATTTACATCGAGGCGCCTTACATCACCATCGATGGTCATACTGCGCCCGGCGACGGCGTTTGCATTGCTGACAACGGGTTGGTGGACAACGTGCATGATGTCGTGATCCGTTATTTGCGACTGCGTCGCGGCAATCTGGACATTTTCAACCGGCACGGTGTTCACTATGGCAATCCCGTGGGCAACATCATTCTGGATCACATCTCGGCGAGTTGGGGCGAGGACCAGAATCTCGACACCTACCGCCACATGTATCAGCCGACCAACGGCGGCCCGGTGCTCAAGCTTCCCGCTGTCAATGTCACCATTCAATGGTGCCTCACCAGCGAGGCGCTCAACACCTACAACCATGCCTTTGGTGGTGACTGGGGCGGGCGCAACACCGGCTTTCACCACAACCTTTTTGCGTGCAACACCGGCCGCAATCCGAGTGTGGCGATGACCTATGATTTCAATTTCGTCAACAACGTGCTCTTCAACTGGCGGCATCGCACCATTGACGGCGGCGACAAGGACAGCCTCTACAACATCATCAACAATTATTTCAAACCCGGTCCTGCGGTGAATCCCGGTCCGATTGGTTATCGCATCCTGCTGCCCTCCGCCACGCAGAAGAAGCCGGACATGATTCCCTATTTCGGCAAGGCTTACGTTGCTGGCAATGTGGTTGAAGGCAATGAAACGGTGACCGCCGACAACTGGGCGGGCGGCGTGCAGTTTTCCGCTGGCGGCTCCAAGGACGATCCGACGACATCCAAAAACGACGCGGTGAAAAAGCTGATTGCCGAGGTGCGCGTGGACCATCCGTTTCCCATGCCAGCGATGACCATCACATCGGCCAGGGAAGCCTATGAAGCAGTTTTGAACGGCGCCGGCGACACGCTGCCGGGTCGGGACGCGGTGGACAAACGCGTCATCGAGGAAGTCCGGACGGGCAAAGTCTGGAGCCAGGGCAAGTGGGTTAAGGTGAAGCCGATGAAAGGTTTGGCGAAGAACAATATTGGTGAATATGGCAACGGCATCATTACCGATCCATCACAGGTCGGCGGCTATCCCGAATACAAAGGCGAACCGATCAGGGATTTGTGCGCCGACGGCATTCCGCTGTCGTGGAAGGTTAAATACGGTTTGGACACCAACGACGTTGCGCTCGCGCAAAAAGATTTGCAGGGAGATGGCTATACGGTCATGGACAAGTATCTCGATGGCCTCGATCCGACGAAGAAAATTGATTGGAGCGATCCGCGCAGCAATGTGAACACCTTGAGTGCCAGACCCTGAGTTGATGAACCGCAAGTTCCTCATCCTGGCAATTTCGCTGGCATCGGTGGTTTCGTCCCGGGCCCAATATCCGGCGATCTCTGCGGAGATCGCCGCAGAAGCCAGGGCGAAGTTGTCTGCTGCGGACCAGCGTTCGGATGAGGCGTTTGCCAGAGCATTGCCCATCATCAAAGAATGGGAGGCAAAGGGAAAACCTTATCTGCCCGGTGCGGCTGAGCCGGGAGATTTACCGCAGGCGACAATTCCTGCGTTTCCCGGCGCCTGGGGCGGGGGAATGTTTTCCTATGGCGGACGCGGCGGGAATGTTTTTGTGGTCACGAACCTCAACGACAGCGGGCCGGGCAGTTTTCGTGAAGCGTGTGAAGCGGGCGGGCCGCGCTTCGTGGTCTTCAACGTCGCTGGCATCATTCATCTTCAGGATCACCTCCGCATTCGCGCGCCTTACATCACGATTGCCGGCAACACCGCGCCGGGCGATGGCGTTTGCATTGCGGGCAACACCGTTGAACTGGAGACGCACGATGTTGTCATCCGCTACCTGCGTTTTCGGCGCGGCGAGACGTGGGTGGGCGACCGCAACGATTCGTTGGGCGGCAATCCGACCGGTAACATCATGATTGACCATGTTTCCGGGAGCTGGGGCTTGGATGAAAACATGTCCATGTATCGGCACATGTATCAGCCGCCGGCCGGTGGCAAGGAACTCAAGCTGCCCACGGTCAACATTACCATCCAGAACTCCATCTTCAGCGAAGGCTTGAACACGTATCACCATGCCTTTGGCAGCACGATCGGCGGATTGAACAGCACTTTTCATCACAATCTGTGGGCGTGCAACACGGGCCGCAATCCCAGCATCGGCATGTATGGCGATTTCACCTTCGCGAACAACGTCGTGTTCAACTGGGTTCACCGCACCGTGGACGGCGGCGACCATCGCAGCGAGTTCAACATCATCAATAATTATTTCAAGCCCGGCCCGGCCACGCCCAAGGGTGAGCCGATCTCCCATCGTCTGCTGAAACCCGAATCCGAGCGCAGCAAAACCGTGGTGGATCATTTCGGCCGGGCTTACGTGAACGGCAACATCGTCGAAGGCAACGCCAGGGTGACGGCGGACAACTGGGATGGAGGCGTGCAACCCGACGTGAAGCGGCATCCTCTGGACTTGGTGCTGTCTCAGATTCGCACCAATGCGCCGTTTCCGCACGCACCGCTGCCAATTCAGTCCGCAGACCAAGCTTTGGCAACCGTTCTCGCGGATGCCGGGGCGACCTTGCCCAGGCGCGATCCGGTTGACCGGCGGATTATCCAGATGGTTCGCACCGGCCAAGCCACCGCCAAGCCCGGTCCGGCCACCCAGGATGAATTGAGTCATGCCGGTTATTCCCAAACGGCCATCGCCGGGCTTCTCCGGCTGATTCCGCTTGGAATCATCACCAATCCATCACAAGTCGGCGGGTATCCCGCTTATCAGGGCAAACCCATCAAAGACCTTGGTTCTGACGGCATTCCGCTTTCCTGGAAGAAAAAATACAAGCTGGATGTGAATGACGTGGCGCTTGCGCAAAAAGATCTGCAAGGCGACGGCTATACGGTCATCGAAAAATATCTCTACGGCCTCGACCCGAGGCGGAAGATTGATTGGAACAATCCGCAGAGCAACCTCAATACTTTGGAGTGAATCAGGCGGCCCCAAAAATTTCCGGCTATGCGTGGGTTGTCGTGGCGCTGCTGTGGCCCGTGGTCATGCTCAACTACCTTGACCGGCAGATGGTTTCGAGCATCCGCGTTTCCATCCGCGCCGACATTCCCAGCATCGCCAATGATCAGGACTTTGGCACGCTCATGGCCGTGTTCATGTGGGTTTATGCGTTCCTGAGTCCGGTGGGTGGATTCATCGCGGACAAATTCAACCGCCGCTGGACCGTCATTGGCAGCCTGTTCGTCTGGTCGGTGGTGACGTGGCTTACGGGGCATGCCCACACATATTCGCAGATGCTCGCATTCCGCTCGCTCATGGGCATCAGTGAGGCGTTTTATTTTCCGGCGGCGCTGGCCCTTATTGCGGATTTTCACACCGGGAGAACCCGGGCCCGTGCCGTGGGCATTCATCAAAGCGGCCTTTACGCCGGATTGGCGTTGGGCGGCATCGGCGGCTACATCGCCCAGTTTGGCTCCTGGCGGAATTGTTTCACCTGGTTCGGCGCGGCGGGCGTGCTATACGCCATCGTTCTGATGCTGGCCCTGCGCGATGCG
>JAJXXI010000420.1 GCA_021781185.1 bacterium | reverse complement strand
ACGACTGTCGGCTTGAAATGGGGCCCGTGGGGAACGCTTCCCACGCCGGACGCTGGAGCGAAGTTCGTGGTGCGCGACCTCTGGCGGCAGAAGGATCTGGGCTTGTTCCGGGGCAAATTTGAAACCAAGGTCGCCCCGCATGGCGTAGTATTGGTAAAAATGAAACCTGCCAGATGAAAACGCATTGCAAGCCACAAGCAATCCAACGCAACCTCCAGACAAATTATTCCGACAATCTGTGAGATATTGGACAAAGGACACCTGTTGAGGTTCGCAAATTGGGGTGACAGTTGTTTTGAGTGGGAGGAACACGGTGCTCATGTCGCTTCCATGCGTCAAGAGCAAGCGGGGTGGGCATTTTCCACTATTCATAATAAGAGACGGTGCAGCCGGCTGAAGCCCTCACCCAAGTCACCGTATTTCGCGAGCCTCAATAATGCTTCAAATGATATTTTTCAGAATTGTTGACATTCGTTTGTAAACCAGCCGCACGCCCAACTTCGGGAACAATTCTGGTCGGTTGAAAAATTGGCCGTCACGTCACGTGGATAGAGAAGCTTGCCTGAATAAGCTTGGAATCTGTCATCGTTCGATGAAAAGAACCAGCCAGATCAAAAATGGCCTCTTCTGCAAGATATGACAAACGACATATAGCCCTTCAGATAGATGCTGACATATAACAAGCATGAACTCCGATATTGCTTTTACAGAGGTAATCCAGAAGCACGTATCAAACCAATAAAAATAGAAATGACTACCATGAATAAAACAATGAAATGGTTTGCGGTTGGCCTGTTAAGTGCAGGCACCGCCGCAGCACAAACCAGCACCATAACCGTAACTGACGGCACCGGAAACACTTATGGTGCTGCGAATGGTATAGCGATTGATTTTGATTCCTCTCTCACGCCGGCAACAGCGCCTTGGACGCCGGGCTCTTTGGTGAACGGGCAGGAGTATTCAGTGGACTCAGTATCTTTGAGGCCCGCTAGTTCCACCACTGGAGGTGTGTATCTCGGCGTTTATACCATCAACTCCAGCGGCGCGTTTTCCGGATTTCTGGGTGCTTCTGATAATTCCGTGGATTTTTCCACTGTGCCGAGCGGAGATTTTGTCCAGTTCACTTTTAGCGGCATCAATGTGACGGCTGATAACGTCGCAGGGTCCGGCTCAGGTCTCCTCTATTTCGGTTTTCAGAGCGTCCAGACAGCCTCTGGCAATGCCTTGTTAACCGACGCAATGAACCGGATCGACGGTTTTGGCACTTACTCCATGCAAGACTATGGGTCACAGGTTATGTCCTATGGCACAATAACCACTAGCAGGGCGCTTGAGTATATGGCGAGCGTTACCGCGATTGCTCCGGTTCCTGAGCCGTCCACCTTGGCGATGTTGGGAAGCGGCTTAGGAATTCTTGCGATTCTCCGCTGCCGCAAGGCATAAGACCATTCCAAACAAAGCGAATCACAAAATCGCCGCGACATCTTAAGGGCGTCGCGGCGGTTTTCGTTGGCGGAGTCACTCCTTTGGCCTCAAAGTTCCTGACATCACCTGCCAGTTCAGAAAAGCATTCGTCAAGGCAATCTTGGAAAGGAATTTAGTTTTGCATGGAAACAGTTCCCAAAGAGGTTCGTGGCGGCAGAAGGATCTGGGCTTGTTCCGGGGCAAATTTGAAACCAAAATCAACCCACATGGTGTGGTCCTCGTAAAGCTCACACCCGTGAAATAATAAGTATAATGAAAAAACATCCATCTTTTGCCTTGGTCATCGGTGCTCTGGCCGTGACTGCCGTCCCCGCACGGGCTGTGGTTGTCACAGCAATTGAATTGCCCGCTGGAGCGCAATACGCCATTGATGGCGGCACGCTCCGGGTTCAATTCTGGTCACCGGAGATTGCCCGCATCACTTTCGCCACCGGAACAAATCTGCCGATGCTTGAAAGCCTGTCGGTGATTACCAAGCCGGAAACGGTGGCTTTGACGAGAGAGAAAGACGATCAGGCGTTTACGCTGGCATCTTCGGACATCAAGGTGAAAATTGACCGGCAAACCGGTGTGGTGACTTTTCTTGATCCTGCCGGCCATGTGTTGCTCCAAGAAACCGCCCAAGGCCGCGAGATTAAACCGAATACCGTGGCTGGTGACGCCGTCACCTCCTGCGCTCAATCCTTCGAGATGGCACCGGATGAAGGCATCTACGGGCTGGGACAACACCAGCACGATGTGTGGAATTATCTCACTGACGGATCGGTCAGACTTGCCCAGGCCAACACGGATGTGGGAATTCCGGTGATGACCTCGAGCAAAGGTTACATGCTGCTGTGGGACAATCCCGCCGTGACGACGATTTCATCGAGCCCGGTGGAAGGTTCCCAAGATGGCCAGAAACTCCTGCATTGGTCGTCAGAATACGGCAAAGCCATTGACTACTACTTTTGTTACGGAGACGGCACCATCGCCACGGCCATGAAAGCTTACCGCCGTCTCACTGGCAATGCTCCGTTGATGCCCAAGTGGGAGCTGGGCTTCTGGCAATGCAAGGAGCGTTACGCAACCCAGAAGGAGTTGCTCGGCGTGGCTGAAAAATTGCGCGAGCTCAAGGTGCCTGTGGATGGAATCATTCAAGACTGGCAATACTGGCCGCCGGGCACCAACACTTGGGGCTCGCACAAGTTCGATCCGGCCCGCTACCCGAATCCGGTGGCCATGTTCAAGGAATTGCATGAGATGCACTATCACGTGCTCATTTCCGTCTGGCCGAAATTCGATCTGGGAAGCAAGAACAGCGAAGAACTCAATGCGGCTGGCGGCATGTTTCCAGAAATCACACGTTACGTGTTTCCGCCCGGACATGGGCAATGGTATGACCCGTTCAGCGTAGCGGGCCGGGAGATTTACTGGAAGCAGATCCGCAATCAACTCTTTGACAAGGGTGTGGACGGCTGGTGGCTGGATGCGCCTGAACCCGAAATCAACGGCATGGGCTTCCGAAAATATCAAACGCCCATGGGACCAGGCTACACAGTTTACAATGCATATCCTTTGATGCACTCGACCGGCATTTATCAAGGGCAACGGGACACGACTGATAAAAAACGCGTTGTCATCCTCACCCGTTCGGCCTACGCCGGCCAGCAGCGCAACAGCGCCATTACCTGGTCGGGTGATATTCAGGGAACCTGGTCGGTTTTCCGCGCCCAAATTCCGGCCGGTCTGAACTTCTCCCTTTCCGGCATCCCGTATTGGAACACGGATACCGGCGGGTTCTTCGGCAACCGTTCAGCGGGCAACGGTGACCCCGAAAATCCGGCTTATGCGGAATTGTTTACGCGTTGGTTTCAGTTCAGCGCCTTTTGTCCCATGTTCCGCGTGCATGGTTCCTATGGTTTGAAGCCGGGCAAGGAAATCTGGCGATTTGACCAGAAAGCCCAGGATATTCAACGCACCTATCTGAACTTGCGCTATCGCCTCATGCCTTACCTCTACTCGGTGGCCTGGCAGGTTACCTCTGATGGCAGCACCTTCATGCGGCCGCTGGTCATGGATTTCCCGAAAGATCCGCACGTGCTGGACATCGGCAATCAATATCTTTTCGGCCCGGCGCTCATGGTGACGCCGGTCACCACGGAAGGAGCGACGAATCAATCGGTTTATCTGCCGGCCGATGCTGCGCCTTGGTATAATTTCTGGACCGGTGAAACGGTTCCTGCGGGGCAGCGCATTGAAACCGCTGCTCCGATTGAAACGCTGCCGTTGTTTGTGCGCCCCGGTTCCATCATTCCGATGGGGCCGTTCCTGCAATATTCCAGCCAGAAACCAGAAGACCCGATTGAACTGCGGATCTATCGCGGGGCGGACGGCAAATTCACGCTCTATGAAGACCAGGGTGACACTTACAATTACGAAAAGGGAGGATACGCGACGATTCCGATTTCCTGGAATGAGGCCAGGAATACTTTGGAAATTGGAAAGCGCAAAGGCAAATTTCCCGGCCTGTTGAAGCAACGCACGTTCAACATCATCTGGGTTTCCAAAGATCACGGCGCAGGAGTCGCCATCGCCGGAAAACCGGATGTCGTTTTGAATTACGACGGCAAGCCGGTGACTGTGCGGGCGGAACCCCAAAAAAAATGAATTTTCGGTCCAACTGATTCAAAACCATTCGACATTAAGCCAGCTATGAGAACTGAGAAAACATCTGTTTCACGACGCGAATTCATCAAAAGGAGCGCACTCGTCGCCGGCGCGGGTATATCCGCACCTTGGTTGACCTCCTGCGCAAGTTGGCACGGTGCAACCGCGAAGGACGTCACCGGTCCATTCCAACCCAATTGGTCATCGCTGGCCCGGAATTACCACTGCCCGGAATGGTTTCGCGACGCGAAATTTGGCATCTGGGCGCACTGGTCGGCGCAATGCGTGCCGGAGCGCGGTGATTGGTATGCGCGCCTGATGTATCTCCAGGGCGAAGACGACTACAATCACCACCTGCAGACTTACGGCCATCCGTCCAAGAGCGGCTTCATGGAAATTGACAATCTGTGGCGCGCGGAAAACTGGGAGCCGGAAAAGTTGATGCAGCTTTACGTCCGTGCGGGGGCGAAATACTTCGTCTCGCTGGCGAATCACCACGACAACTTTGACGCTTACAACTCAAAGCATCATGCGTGGAACGCGGTCAACGTCGGCCCCAAAAAGGACATCGTGGGCACCTGGGAGAAAATTGCCCGCCGGCACGGCCTGCGCTTTGGCGTAAGCAACCATTCCGCGCACGCCTGGCATTGGTTTCAGGTGGCCTACGGCTACGACGGTGAAGGCCCGCTCGCCGGCGTCCGCTACGACGCTTATAATCTCACGAAGGCAGACGGCAAGGGCAAATGGTGGGAAGGCCTCGACCCGCAGGAACTCTACACCGGCCGAAACATTGTCATCCCGGACGGCATCCGCAGCATCCGGGCCGTGGCTGACTGGCATCAGCAGCATGACCGGCCATGGAATGAAAATCCGCCCCCAATGAATCCGCATTTCACCCGGACTTGGTTTCTCCGCTGCCAGGATCTCGTGGACAAATATCGTCCCGACCTTGTTTATTTTGACGACATCGGCAATTTGCCGCTTGGCCAGGCCGGGCTCGACATCGCAGCGCATTATTACAATTCAAACATTGTATGGCACGGCGGTAAACTGGAAGGCGTCATCAATGTCAAAGGTCTCGATGCCGCGCGCCGCCCGGCGGTGGTGCAGGATTACGAGCGCGGTTTTGCCGATGACATCCAACCGCAGCCGTGGCAGACCGACACCTGCATCGGCTCCTGGCACTACGACCGGCGCATCTATGAGCAGCACCGTTACAAAACCGTCGGCCAGGTCGCGCGAATGCTCGTGGACATCGTGAGCAAGAACGGCAATCTGCTGTTGAGCATTCCCGTCCGGGGCGACGGCACGATTGACAGCGATGAGGTGGCGTTTTTGAACGGCATGGCCGCGTGGATGGACATCAACGGGGAAGGCATATTCGGTTCGCGTCCGTGGAAAATTTACGGCGAAGGCCCGACGAAGGTGCGCAGCGGGATGTTCAACGAGAACCGGGTGCGCTTCGGGGCGCAGGACATTCGCTTCACCACCAAAGGAGAGGCGCTTTACGCCTATTTTCTCGGCTGGCCGGAAGACGGCAAGCTGACCATCAAGTCGCTTGTCCCTGGTGCGATGAGAAAGCCAATCAGGTCGCTCAAGCTCCTCGGTGCTCCGGAGAAAATCGCTTGGACACAGGACGCGGGCGGGCTGCACATTACGCTGCCCGCAGCCCAGCCGGGCAAAGATGTTTTTGCGCTGAAGCTTGCGTAGGCGTTATAGCGCGCGGTGCGTCATTTTTAAAACGATCCCAATGCGGCCAAAATGAAAAAATCCGGGCGTTGGATCAGGCGTGACGATTGACCAGTTATCTTTGCCTCAACCGTAGTGTTGAATTGAACCACCGCAAGAACCCATGAATCCCTCGAATATGAATGCAAAATATCCGCATCATTGTCTCGCGTTCATCCTTACGGCAGCTTCTGTCGTGTTTAGTAGTAATTGCTACGCGCTGAACCCCATCATTCAAACCATCTACACCGCCGATCCCGCACCGATGGTGCATGACGGCGTCTGCTATCTGTATGTTGACCACGACGAGAATAAATTAGTGAACAATTTCTTCACCATGAAGGACTGGCGATGCTTCACCTCCACCGACATGGTCAACTGGACCGATCATGGTGTGGTGGCATCGCTACACAATTTTAAATGGGCGGCGTCCGGTTGGGGTGGTGGTTTTGAAAATGGTGCCTGGGCGCTACAGACCATTGAACGGGACGGGAAATGGTATATGTATTGCCCGCTGCAAGGCCGAGGTATCGGCGTGCTGGTATCCACCAAAGGTCCTTTCGGTCCGTTCACCGATCCCATCGGAAAACCGCTGATCGGCGCGAAGTATGACAGCATAGATCCGACCGTATTCATAGACGACGACGGCCAGGCTTATCTGTGCTGGGGCAATCCCCGATGCTGGTATGTGAAGCTGAACCAGGACATGATCTCCTACGACACCAGCAGCGGTGATCATGGCCTCGTGGTTCAGGACATGACCGTTGAAGCTTTCGGCAAACGCAGCAAGGAGGATCCCAAACGCCCCACCAGCTACGAGGAAGGCCCGTGGCTCTACAAGCGTAACAAACTTTATTACCTCTTCTTCGCCGGCGGCCCCATCTCGGAACATCTCGGCTATTCCACCGGCTCCAGCCCCACCGGTCCATGGAAATATGGCGGGGTTGTATTGCCCGCCGAGGGACGCAGTTTCACGGATCATCCCGGCGTTGTGGACTACAAGGGCCACACCTATTTGTTTTACCACAATGGTGCCCTGCCCGGCGGCGGTGGTTTCCATCGTTCCGTTTGCGTGGACGAGATGAAGTTTAATCCCGATGGCTCCATCGTCCAGATGACCATGACGAAGGAAGGCGCGGCTCCTGTCGCCACCCTCAATCCTTATCAGCGTGTCGAGGCCGAAACCATCGCGTGGGAGTCGGGCGTCAAAACCGCGAAGAACGCCAATGTGGGCGTTTACGTGACGGGCATCAACGACGGGGATTACATCAAGGTTTGCAGCGTGGATTTTGGCGACACGGGCGCAGCCAAATTCATGGCCAGCGTGGCCGGCACGACGGAGGGCGGGGCGATTGAACTGCGGCTGGATGATCCGGCCGGAAAGTTGATTGGCACCCTCAACGTGAAGGCGACTGGTTCACCAGATAAGTGGGAGACCCAATCGTGCGATGTCAACGGCGCGAAGGGCGTTCATAATTTGGTTTTGAAATTCACCGGCGGCAACGGACCGCTGTTTAATTTTGATTGGTGGAAATTTGAATATCCCACGATTGAAAAATGAAAAGTTCGCTGAAACAATCAAGAATTCTGAAAATCGCTGCCATGATTGCAGCGGCTGTCGGCACACGTTGTTTTGCCGACAACCCGGTGGTGCAAACGAGCTTCACCGCCGATCCGGCACCGATGGTGTATAACGGCACGGTCTATCTCTACACCAGCCACGACGAAGATGACGCCCCGCCAGGCATGGGCAGGTTCCTCATGCGGGACTGGCGATGCTACACCACCACGGACATGGCGAACTGGACGGACCATGGCGTTATCGCCTCGCTGAAGACGTTTCCGTGGGCGAAGCAGGACAACGGTGCCTGGGCGCCCCAGGTCGTCGCACGCAACGGCAAGTTCTACCTGTATGTGCCAATCACCGTCAAAGGGTGGCCCAACAATGTCATCGCCGTTGCTGTGGCCGACAACCCTTTGGGACCGTTCAAGGACGCCTTGGGCAAACCGCTCATCGGTGTAGGGGCTGGCTACATTGACCCGACCGTATTCGTGGACGACGGTCAGGCTTACCTCTACTGGGGCAATCCGAACGTCTGGTATGTAAAACTCAATCCGGACATGATTTCGTATTCTGGGGAGATCATCAAAGACGGTTCCTTCGCCAAAGTCCAGGGCCAGAAAGACCCCTACCATTATCAGGAGGCGCCGTGGTTTTACAAACGGGACGGCCATTATTATCTGGCCTACGCATCCACCTGTTGCCCCGAAGGCATCGGGTATGCCATGAGCACCAACGCCACCGGCCCATGGGAATACAAAGGCTACATCATGAAGCCCAACGGAAAATCCTCCGGGAACCATCCGGGCATCATTGATTACAAGGGCAACTCCTATGTTTTTGGGTTCAATTACGCGTTGAATTACGCCCTGACAGATAAACACCATGAAAGGCGTTCGGTCTGTGTGGAACAATTCAAATACAATCCGGACGGCACCATTCCAGAACTGCCCTGGTGGAATTCAAAAGGAGTTTCGCAAATCGGCACCTTGAATCCATATATGCGGACGGAAGCGGAAACCATCTGTTGGAGCCACGGCGTCAAAACCGAACCTTGCAGCGCTGGCACTTGGGATGTGACCCATATTAAAAACGGCTCTTACATCAAAGTGAAAGGCGTTGATTTTGGCGTTGGCGCAACTTCCTTTACGGCTTGGGTTGCTTCAGCAAGTGAAGGCGGAAGCATCGAACTTCACCTCGACAGTTTGGACGGTCCGCAAATTGGAACCTGTTCGGTTCCGAACACAGGCGGCTGGCAGACGTGGGTGG